>JAMORZ010000177.1 GCA_027063295.1 Sulfurimonas sp. | reverse complement strand
CTAAAAATGCACCAATAGTAAGAGAACCACTATCACCCATAAAGACCGAAGCAGGGTGGCAGTTGTGCCATAAAAAACCTGTAAGTGCACCGACGAGTGCAGCAGCAACTATGGCAACTTCACCTACATTGAAGTTTGGCATAAGAAGGTAAGCACTTAGTTTTGCATGTCCTGTGATGTAGATGATGATACTAAAAGTACTAAGTGCAACGATAGAAGGTACAGTTGCAAGTCCATCAAGCCCATCGGTAAGGTTGACTGCGTTTGATGTTGCAATGATAACAAGTACCCATAAGATGATGGCAAAGCCACCCATATTCACAAGTGGGTTTTTCATAAAAGGTATATATAAGTCAGTGTTAAAATCTGCAAAATAACATAAAAATCCAGAAACAAAAAGAGCAGAAAGTATCTGCAAAAGAAGTTTAGTGCGAGCTTTAAGCCCTGCTAGGTTTTCGTTTTTACGTATTTTTGCATAATCATCTTGAAACCCTATAAGCATAAAAAGAAAGAGTGTTAAAAGCGCACCAAGGGCATACATATTGTCAAAACGGATCGTTAAAAGTGAGGCGATAATAGTAGCAGAGATAAAAACGATACCACCCATGGTTGGTGTAGAGATTTTTTCTTGATGACGCTCAGGTGCCCATTCATTTATGGGTTGCACACTCGATGTTTTTTGAGCCCAACGGATAAAACGTGGTAGAAAAAAGAGTGTTGCACACAAAGCAAGAAAAAAAGCGATACCACCACGAATGGTGATGTAACCTAGCAGATTGATGTCAAAAAGTGTATGTAAATAGTAGAGCAATCTAGTCCCTTAGAAGATTTTAAAAATGACATTATAGTCTAAAAGGGGTTGTTTTACAAAAAAACACCATTTTGTAAGTAGTACCAAAGGGGATAAAAAGAGACACTAAAGGTATAAAGAGAGGTAAAAAAGAATGAGATTTTGTAATGTTTTTCCATAGAAGTATGGTTTGTCCAGATAAATCCAACATAGATGGCATAAAATGTTCCAAGAAATAAAAAACTATAAAGAAAGTAACCAATATAGTAATAATCACTTTGCAAAAGGCAAAATGGGCAGTGATGAGATGGAAGCTCGTAGATGTAAGTACCAAAAAAAGTGATCAGTGTTGTCAGTGAAACAATAATAAAAGTGATATTGAAAAAAGCAAAAATATATTTAAATCTTAATAAGTAACTAGTAAGAATAAAAAGATAGTTTGTATAAAAGGTGCCTACTAAAATAGATGGATCCCATGAGAGGATAGTTGCAAAGTAGGATTTGGATGTACTAGAGTAGATACTTCCACAACAATTCACCACATCTTCAACATCAATAGCATTAAACATACTAAACTCTAAAACAGTCTCTGAAATAAAAAGAAAATAGAGAATTAAAAAAAAGCCAAATTTTGCTTTGGTGTAGGGTTGCTTAGGATCTTTTAGGTCTTCATGGTTGAGTGCAATCCAGTAAGCAAAAAGGTAGATATTGAGTATTTTAAGTGCAAAGAGGTAGTTTCCATAAATGGTTGCATCAACCACTCCTGCTCCACACATCGCTCCACTTAAGAGGTCTGAGAGCTTATCAAGCGTGAAGATGAAAAATAAAAATAAAGGTACTTTAATAGAGAAGATAAATTTGATGATGGTAGCACTCAAATAGCTTTGTTTTTCTAGTTTATACTGTGTTTGTGAGTGTGAGTTGATATCCCATTGCAAGTAGATTTTTAGAGCTTGCACAAAAACAAGTGTAGCAAAAAATGCAAAGAGTGCATTGAGAATAAGGAGTGTTAAAACTTCAGGAATCAGTATCATACAGTGATTTTACTCTTTTTTGATTTAAAGTTGTTATAAAAGTTGTTGTATAATGGCGAAAATACAAAAAGATTGGATTTTATTTTGGGCAAAAAAACAATTTTAGTGATAACAGATGGGATCGGTTTTAGTACAAAAACTGAGCATAACGCATTTTATAATGCTAAAAAACCAACTTATGATGAGCTTTTTGCAAAAGTTCCTCACTCTTTGATAGATACATTTGGTTTAAGTGTCGGGCTTCCTGAGGGGCAGATGGGTAACTCTGAAGTAGGGCATATGAGCATAGGAAGTGGTCGTGTGCTTTATCAAGATCTTGTAAAGATATCTTTGGCACTTTCTGAGGGTACACTCGAGTCAAACGAGGTGATGCAAGATCTTTTTGCAAAATCTGAGAGACTACACCTCATAGGGCTTATGAGTGATGGTGGAGTACACTCCCATATTGATCATTTTATGGGAGTAGCAGATATTGCAGCAAAAAATGGCAAAAAGGTGTTTTTACATCTTATTACAGATGGGCGTGATGTCTCCCCTACGTCAGCACAAAGTTATATTGAGAAAGTGAAAAAACATTGCAATGAAAATGTAAGTATCGCAACTATCTCTGGACGTTTTTACTCAATGGATAGAGATAATCGCTGGGAGAGAATTCAGAGAGGATACGAAGCGATTGTAGATGCAAAACCAAAAACAGATATGACTCCAGAGGCTTACATAGGACACTCTTACTCTTTGGGTGAGACAGATGAGTTTATAGAGCCAACTGCGTTTAGTGACTATGATGGGATGCAAGATGGTGACAGTGTGCTTACTATCAACTTTAGAAGTGACAGAATGCGTGAGATGGTGAGTGCTCTTGGAGCAAGCGAGTTTGATGGATTTACTCGCAGAAAAGTCGATGTAAACCTTGCAACTATAACGGAGTATGACAAAAGCTTTACCTACCCAGTGCTTTTTAGAAAAGAAGCCCCTAAAAACACTCTAGCCGAGGTGATCTCAAACGCAGGACTTCGTCAGCTCCATACTGCTGAGACTGAAAAGTATGCACATGTGACATTCTTTTTAAATGGTGGTATCGATGAGCCTTATGCGAATGAAACACGTGTGCTTATCCCATCTCCAGATGTAAAAACATACGATATGAAGCCAGAGATGAGTGCAGCAGAAGTGGGTAAAGCAGTGCTTAAAGCGATGGATGAGGAGTATGATTTTATCGTTGTAAACTTTGCAAATGGTGATATGGTAGGGCATACTGGTGATTTTGAAGCAGCAAAAAAAGCTGTAAACGCAGTAGATACACAGCTTGGACTCATTAGAAAAAAAGCAAAAGAAAAAGAGTATGCACTTGTAATTACTTCAGATCATGGAAACTGTGAAGAGATGAGAGATGATGAGGGTAATGTGCTTACAAACCATACAGTAGGTAAAGTGTGGTGTTTTGTAGAAGCTGATGGTGTGGAAAAAGTGGATGCTGGAGGGCTAAATAACATCGCTCCAACAGTTTTAAAACTTATGGGGCTTGAGATTCCATCTGAGATGGATCACAGTTTAATCTAATAATAAGGAAAATACAAAGTATGAAATTTAGTGGTAAAAATGTTTTAGTAACGGGTTCAAGTAGAGGGATTGGTGCAGAGATTGCAAAAACTTTGGCTGGTTTTGGTCTTAAAGTATGGGTAAACTACCGTAGTGGTGCAGCTGAGGCAGATGCAGTAAAAGAGGCTATTGAAGCTGCTGGTGGAACTGCTGCTGTTATCGGTTTTGATGTAAGCGATGAGGCTGCATTTGTTGATGCTATTAAGACTATTATAGATAGCGATGGTGAGTTGAGTTATCTTGTAAACAATGCAGGTATCACAAATGATAAGCTTGCTCTTCGTATGAAAACAGAAGATTTTATGTCTGTAATCAATGCAAATCTTACATCTGCATTTATTGGGAGTCGTGAGTTTTTCAAAGCGGCTCGCAAGAAGAAATTTGGCTCGGTTGTAAATATCGCTTCTATTGTTGGTGAGACAGGAAATGCAGGGCAAACAAATTACACAGCAAGTAAAGGTGGAGTGATAGCGATGACAAAATCGTTCGCACTTGAAGCTGCAACAAGTGGTATCCGTTACAACACTGTAACACCAGGTTTTATCTCAACAGAGATGACAGAAGTACTTAGTGATGAGGTAAAAGCTGGTATCAATGCAAAGATTCCAATGAATAGAATGGGTGAAGCTAGAGAGATCGCAGAAGCAACTGCATTTTTACTCTCAGACCATGCTTCTTATATCACAGGAGAGACTTTAAAAGTCAATGGTGGGATGAATATGGCATAAAAAAGTTCTTGGTTTTTTATTTGATTAAGATACTTATGCTATAATTACACGATTTTAAACTTAAACACAGGAGCTATAATGGCACTTTTAGACGATATTAAAGAGGTAGTAGTAGAGCAATTAAGCGTAAATGCTGATGAAGTAAAAGAAGATGCGAAATTCGTAGAAGATTTAGGTGCAGACAGCCTTGATGTTGTTGAACTAGTAATGGCTCTTGAAGAAAAATTTGACATCGAAATTCCAGATGATGAAGCTGAGAAGATTCAAACTGTTAAAGATGTTGTAGATTACATCGAAAGCAAATAGTCTAGCTTTTTGCTTTGTGTCGGGCTTCCCGACACTTCTAAAATGTTTTTAGTAGTCAATATGTATTGATTTTTAAAAGTATTTTATATTTTAGGGAGAGTAGTATATGAGAAGAGTAGTAGTTACAGGTCTTGGGATGATCAACTCAGTTGGTAATGATAAAGAGAGTGCGTTTAAAGCTATTTGTGATGGTGAATGTGGGATTGATACTATTACTCTTTTTGACCCTGAAAATTACAGTGTAAAGATTGCTGGTGAAGTGAAAAATTTTGATCCTTCTGAGGTAATGCCACCAAAAGAGGTGAAAAAAGCTGACCGTTTTATCCATCTTGGACTTAAAGCTGCTGCTGAAGCTATGGAAGATGCTGCATTTGGTGAAAATATAGATATGACACGTTTTGGTATCTCTGCT
>JAMORZ010000176.1 GCA_027063295.1 Sulfurimonas sp. | reverse complement strand
CTCTTGAAGCATTGCTTTAAAAGTATCAGGTTTTACTCCTGTTAATCGTTTAAATAACTCTGGCTTTAGCTCTTTTAATTTCTCATAATTCTTCATATTTTAGAAATAGCAATTTTTGAGCCTTTTTAGGTTATGCAAGAAGTCTATTAAAAAAATAGAATGGACTCCTGAAGTAACAAAAGTTACAATTGAACCCTCTGGATTTCGAGGCTACATCGCCTCAAATCTACAGCTTAACAACTCAACACTCCCCTGAAAAATCTTCGCTTCAAAAATATCACCTTTTTTATAGTTGCTCACCCCTTTTGGTGTGCCACTCATAATGATGTCGTTATCTTCTACACTCATAAAAGAGAGTATCTCATCAACTATCTCTTTGGGTTTGTATATCATCAGTTCATAGCCACCAGCTTGTTGGAGCTTACCATTGAGATGTAGTTCTAAATGCAGTTGAGTTATATCTCCATCAAATGCAACAAACTCACTCAATACAGCAGAGCCATCAAAAGCTTTTGCCCTCTCCCATGGGAGTGATTTTTTCTTGAGGTAGTTTTGTGTATCTGCTTTTGTCAGATCAAGTCCAAACCCCACTCCTGCTATCTTGTTTGACTTTATAAGAAAACATATCTCCCCCTCAAAACGGGTATCTTCAGAGATAAAGTACAAAGTATCACTCAAAGCTGAGTTTGGCTTGTTAAAAAGAACCATATTTTCTGGTACTTCATTACCAAGCTCTTTTATGTGTTCTACATAGTTTCTACCAACACATACTATCTTTGATGGTATCACATCTTGTTGTGCAAATCTGAGTGTTTTCATCTTTTTGCTCCTCATACTTCTTTAAAAGTGCCAAAGCACCTTTATAGATAGGCTCATCGATAAACCCATAGATCTCATCACTAAACCCTGTGATCCCCTCTTCTTGGTGCATCTCAAAGAGTTTCACGATCACCTGTGCACGCTCTAGCTCTTTTTGCTCATCAACAAAAGCCTCATTGACAAGTGATACTTGCGATGGTGATATACACATCTTAGCATCATACCCCATCTGTTTTTCAAGCTCTAACCACTCCCTAAAGCCCTCAAGATCCTTATACTCTTGATAAGCAAAAGAGACAGGTTTGACTCCAAGAGCTTTAGAAGTCACCAAAAAGTGAGTTAAAATATAGTGCAAGGTTGGATTGTTTTTTTCTATAAGTGCTTGGCTAAGCCCCATATCTGCAAAAAGATCAAGTACACCCAAATAAAACGCAGTGACTCTTTTGTTGAGCGCTAATGTAGAGAGATTACTCCACCCTTCAGAAGTTTCTATGGAAAGATGAAGTTCTATCCCTTCATTGAGAAGATGGAGTATATCTCGTACCTCTTTTTGATTTTTTATCTTTGGAACACGGATGGCATCTGGCATAAACTGATTGAGATATGTTATCTCCTCATACCCACCCTCATCAAGTGCATTGACACGCACAACAAGTTTTTTATCACACTTTTGAAGTTCTTTTAGAAAGATAGCACACAACACCAAAGCAAATGGTTTTTCAGAGGGTGCAACACCATCTTCAAGATTTAAGACGATACAATCAGCTTCCAAAGAACGTATCTTTGAGAGATGCTTGATATTATGTGCAGAGAGCATCAATGCAGATCGAAAACTATTGGAGTGGTTTAACTCTCTGTATGTTGGCTTTGCCAATGCATCCAAAGCACTTAAATCTCTTGCATCGTAAAGAGCTTGAAGTTTTTCTATCATTTTTTCTTCCCTTTTTGCTGAATATCTTTGTGCAGATACAAATACAAAGCTTCTATCTCTTTATCTGTTAAAAAGTAACGTGGCATCCCTTTGACACGTTTGTTAAGTGCTTTATAAAATGTTGCATAAGCTGTTTTGTTGATCGCTGGACCTACAAACTTTCTGGGCTTGTTTTTATGTGCATAGGTTGCTATCACTTTCCCCTCACCCATCTCACCATGACAATGTTGACACCCTATTCCACGGGGATTTTTATAAAGTTGTGTTGCATACTCCAATGGTGTTATAAATGTACTCTCAGCAAAAAGAGCCAACTCCAACAAGCATAAAAGGATCAGTTTCATTCTCAGCGACCTATGATTTATTTGATGATATAATAGCTAAAATTTAGTTTAGAAAAGATACAAAACATGTCAAAAAGTAAAATAAGTTTCTCCCTTCTGCTTAGTTTGTTTTTGAGTTTTTTTCTTGGATGTTCTACCCCTCTTCCCAAAGCTGTCCCTGTGCAAAAAAGTACAAAAAAGATCGACTTTTTAGATGATGTAAAACCAATACTTGATAAACGATGTGTTGTATGTCACTCCTGCTACAACTCCCCTTGTCAAGCAAAAATGAGCTCTTTTGAAGGGATCCAAAGAGGTGGAAGCAAAAAACTTGTTTATGATGCCCTACGTTTAAAAGCGATAGAACCTACACGACTTTTTACAGATGCCAACTCAACTCAAGGGTGGAGAGAAAAAGGGTTTTACTCTTTAGTTGAGAGCAGTGAGCAAAACCAAAGTTTCAATGACTCCATCATGTTTCATCTGCTTTATGATAAAAAACTCCACCCTGAGGTGATAGGTTCTTACAAACCAGAACAAGACAAACTTATCTGCCCACGTAACAAAAAAGAGCTTGCTCAATACTTTGAAGAAAAACCAAATCACGGAATGCCTTATGGTTTTCCAGCTATAAGTGAAAAGGAGTACCAAACACTCTCTCAATGGATCGCCACAGGTGCAAAAGGACCAACAAAACAACAACAAATACAACTCACTTCACCAAACAAAACAGATGCACTTGCTATACAAAAATGGGAGAATTTTCTTAACAAACAAGACCCAAAACACTCTGTAACTGCAAGATATCTCTACGAACACCTCTTTTTGGCACATATCCATTTTTCAGAAAATTCACACGATTTTTACAGACTTATTCGCTCCTACACTCCATCACCCCAACCCATCAGTGTTATAGCGACCGTTCGCCCTTTTGATGATCCTAAAGTAAAAAAATTCTACTACAGATTTCGCAAGATTCACTCTACGATTGTACATAAGACACATATGGTTTTTACTTTTGATGAAATGCAATATAAAAGATTTCATCAACTTTTCATAGAACAAAAGTGGGATGAAAAACCCCACTACATAAACTATGAGACTCAAGCAAGTGCAAACCCATTTATCTCTTTTTCTCAAATACCAGCACAAAGTCGTTATCAGTTTTTACTTGACAACTCCCACTATATCGTAATGACATTTATCCGTGGACCTGTATGTCGTGGTCAGATGGCTCTTAATGTTATTCACGATCATTTTTGGGTGATGTTTACAGACCCTAAGCACGATCTCACTATACAAACTCCCCATTTTTTAGATAAGCAGTCTTATAACCTTTCTATGCCTATCGAGAGTCCATCAGAGAGTGTTTTTAAAACTTTTTCTGACGAGTATCGAACACGATATATGCACTATTTTAAAGCAAAACAAGATCTCTACCTAAACAAAAAAGAAAAACCATCTGGACTTGACTTTATCTGGAGAGGTGAAAGAGCACAGGATGCACCACTACTTACAGTTTACAGACACTTTGACTCTGCCTCTGTACACAAAGGGATCCTTGGTGCTATGCCACGAACACTTTGGATCATAGACTATCCACAACTTGAACGTATCTACTACACACTTGTTGCAGGGTATGATGTATTTGGAAATATCTCCCACCAAACAAATATACGTCGCTATATGGATTTTCTACGTTTAGAAGGGGAGCTAAACTTTATCACCCTTATGCCAGCAGACAAACGCAAAGAGATCCTCTTTTCATGGTACAAAGGGGATGATATGCTCAAAAATATCATCGAAGATACAAAAAACATCACCATCTTCAAAAAAGCTACTGCCTTAAAGTACAAAACTCCCTACCCTAAAGATGAGTTGATCCAAAAAATTGTCAATGAACATATCTTAAAAACTACAAATATCCACTTTGATGAGCTCAACTATTTCAAGCCAAACCAAAAGCATCCCAAAATGCCAAAACAGTTTTGTACAAAAGAGGATTTTACACAGGCTGTACGATCTGCAACTGCACCTGGAACTGGATTTATCAAACATATCACAGATGAAGCGCTCAATACAGTTATGGTAAAAGTTATCATGCCAGATAAAACGAGTTTTATCGCCACTATTGTAGTAAACAGATGGCACAATAATGTCAACTCAATGTTCAATGAAAAATCAACTCTTGATTCATCAAAAGATACACTTGATTTTCTCCCATATTCTATAGGCTCATACCCAAATGCTTTTGCTGTTGTTCATCATAAAGAGTTGCCAGACTTTTTTGATCTAGTTGAAAATTTTGATGATACACCTGAGTATATCAAGAAGATTGAAAAATATTTTATCAACAGATCACACCCACAATTTTGGGAAACATACGACTGGTTTCAAGAGAGATTTAACCAAGAAAATGGAATTGAAAGTGGACTATATGACCTTAATCGTTACTACTACAAATAAAGATATCTCTACTAAGTCAACACTTTGTCCTTTTTAAAATAGATAATCGATTAAGTGGAGAATGATTTGAAAAGGTGGATAGCCAACTTCTCGTTTTATAAAGTTGCTTTTCTTTAATATTTTTATGATTTTTATCTCTTGAAGTACTTCTAATATTGGATTCTTTAATAAACTCTTTATAGCATAGTTGATATAATCTGCAAGTTCCATAAAATAGCCTTTAATAATTGAGTTGTGGTGACAAAATTATACTAAAAAGTGCCTATTTATGGGCTTTAATACTCAACTTTAGTTTATGGATTTAGTGGAATTTATGTGCGAAAGTTGAGTATCTTTTTTAGAGGTACAGAGTTTGTTGATTTGTCACCATACTTTAGTGGGGTTTTATTGCTTGATATTTTGCTATACTGGTATGGATTTCAAAAGATAGGGAAGTTGTTTTAATGAA
>JAMORZ010000175.1 GCA_027063295.1 Sulfurimonas sp. | reverse complement strand
CGAAGTTGTTTTTTTACAGAGCTTGAATCTGGTGAAAGTGTAAGTGATGTTGAGGTAGATACAACTGCTGCTTATGGTGTGATAGATACACTCTACCATACTATCCAAGAACGCAAAAATGCAGACCCATCAACTTCATGGACAGCAAAACTTTTAAGCAAGGGTGAGAATACTATTCTTAAAAAAGTTGTTGAAGAAGCTGGGGAGTACTGCTTTGCTCACAAAGATGATGATACAGAGGAGATGGTGTATGAAGCGGCTGATTTGACATACCATATGTTGGTGGCACTTGCATCAAAAAATATCTCCCCTGATCGTATCAAGCAAGAGCTTGCTCGCCGTTTTGGTATGAGCGGGATCGCTGAGAAAAACTCTAGGAAGGACTAGATGAAACAAAAACTCACCATCTTTTTAGAGGAGCTTACAAAGTATGACTATATCCTCTTTGGTGGTGTGTTTAGTCTTTTTTTACTCTTTCTTATCTTGGCACTTTTGCTAAGAAAGAAAACATTTCTCTCATCACTTTTAGCACTTATCTCTTTTGTTATTTTATTTCTTGGCCCAACACTTGGTTATGTAAAGATGCATGAGTATATTTTCGCATCTTCAGTAAAGCTACTTTCTCAAAAGAAGCTCAACTACAGTGCTGCGATCATAGTTAAAGGTGAAGTGACAAACCTCTCAAAGCATAATTTTAAGCAGTGTCGCATCAGTGCAGCAGCTATCAAAAAAACAGGCAATAAGTACAAAGATTATATTTTTCAATTTAAGCCATTGAAAAAGATGTCGATAGTACAAAAAGATATAAAAAAGGGTGAAACACGAGCATTTAAGATGTTTATTGAGCCTTTTACTTATGCAAAAGATTATAATGTAACACTAAAGGCAGATTGTAGATGACACTTTTAAACTATTGGCACTTTATTGTATTTGGTGTAGTTTTTTTGATTTTTATTGGTGGTGTAGTAACTGCACTTAAACAGACAAATAAAAAACTAGTATTACCGATGATTTTTTCTGTTGCATTGGTGAGTGTTTTGCTTGGGGGATTTTCTGTTGTTGCTGTAGATAAGTATACAAAAAAAGCAAAGATTTATAAACTCAAAAATAAACGCCTTCTCTCTACTGAACAGATTGTTTATTCTGGTATAGTGAAAAATGAGGGTGACTTTCCTATTGGTAAAGTTAAGATGGAGATCAAGCTTGTAAACAAGGGGCATGCAACAGGTAATGTCAAAGGTGGTAACTTTTACAAGGCGAGTGGTTTTTTTGACTTTTTTGAAAATGGGCTTGGGATGAGTAAATCAAAACCTCAGTCAGTAACACATGAGTTTGTGATCGCTAAACGGCTCAAACCAGGAGAAGCAAGAGCTTTTAGAGTGCATTTTCGCTACCCTCCATACTTTAGAAGCACGGCGGATTTTATCAAGCTCTCAACACATTAACTTAGTATTTTAACCCTACTTGTTTTAGAGTAGCATTGATATGCTTGATTTGTGTGTTTTTATTTCTGCACCATTGTGGTGCTAAGAGTGAGTCATCATCGATGCCAGCTGTAACTCTTTGCACACTTACATCTTTAGGTTTCATCATTATAGCTTTGAGCAGAGTATCTAAATAAAGCTCTTCTGTGATTGGTTTAAACTCTTTGCGTGTATACTCGTTTGCCAAGGCTGTGCGTTTGACAACATAGAGTGGATGGTATTTAACAGAGTCTATCCCCCATTCATAAGCTTCTTTTGCAGTCTCTAGCATCATCTCTTGCGTCTCACCTGGTAAACCAAAGATAAGGTGTCCGCATACATGTAGCCCCGCCTCTTTGGACTTGAGTATCCACTCTTTTACATTTTGTGCATCATGTCCACGGTTGATTTTTTCAAGAGTTTTATCATAGACAGATTGTATTCCAAACTCTATCCAGATCTCTTTGTCCTTGTTAAGCTCTGCTAAGTATGCAAGTGTTTCATCGGTGATAGAGTCAGACCTTGTGCCTATACTAAGTCCGATCACATTTTCAAAACTTAGAGCTTTATCATAAAGAGCTTTGAGTGTCTCAAAAGGTGCATAAGTGTTTGTAAAAGATTGAAAATAAACCAGAAACTTCTTAGCTCCATACTCCTCTTTTTGTCTTTTAGAGATAGCTTGAAACTGTTGTTCAAGTTGAAGGAGTTGCTTTTGTAGGTAAGGGTTCTGTGTGGAGTTAAGGTTTAGATGAAATCCTTTGAGCTCCTGCACTTCATCAGTACTTGCTGAAAAAGAGTCATTCTCACAAAAGGTGCATCCACCTTTTGCTACAGTGCCATCTATGTTAGGGCACGTAAAACCAGAGATGTTGATGCCAACTTTGTAAACCTTAGCACCAAATTTCTCTCTGAGATAGTTGCCGTATGTATATATCTGTGTCATTAAACGATATATTTACCCGTAAAACAAGCTGTACAGTATTTCTCTTCTTGCATATCTGAGTTTACGCTTCTAAGAAGTGATTCTTCATCAAGGTATGCAAGTGAATCAGCTTCTATATACTCACAGATCTCATCTGTTGTCATGTTTGCGGCGATCAGTTTATCTTTGTCTGGTGTATCTACACCATAAAAACATGGATCAGTTGTAGGTGGAGATGATACTCTCATATGCACCTCTGTTGCTCCTGCATCTTTGAGCATTCTGATGATACGGCGAGATGTTGTTCCACGAACAATAGAGTCATCTATAACAACAACACGTTTGCCTTTGATGATATCTATCATTGGAGAGAGCTTCATTTTTACTTTTAAATCACGCATCTCTTGTGTTGGCTCAATAAATGTACGACCGATGTAGTGGTTACGCATAATTCCCATCTCATAAGGGATACCACTCTCTTGAGCATAACCAATAGCAGAAGGTACACCACCATCAGGAACAGGGATAACAACATCCGCTTCAACAGGAGCGATGCGAGCAAGCTCTTTTCCCATCTCTTTACGTGTTTGATATACAGACTGACCAAACACCTGAGAGTCTGGACGAGCAAAGTACACATATTCAAAGATACAGTGTTTAGGAGTTGGTTCATACACCTTGATACTCTGTGGTGCTTTATCCTCTTCAAAAATAAGAAGTTCACCAGGTTCAACATCACGGATAAACTCAGCTCCAACAAGATCAAATGCACAAGTTTCAGATGCTACGATGTAGCCACCGTTTGGCAAGCGACCAAGGCTCAGTGGACGAAAACCGTGGCGATCACGCATAGCAAACATCTTTGTACGACTTAAAAATACAAGTGAAAATGCACCCTCAATACGCTGTACTGCATCGATGATACGATCGAGTAGTTTGTCTTTTGATGATTTAGCGATAAGGTGGATAAGGTTTTCAGTATCCATAAATGTTTGGAAAATCGCACCTTTTTCTATGAGTTTGTTGCGAACCTCTTCTGCGTTTGTGAGGTTTCCGTTGTGTACGATAGACATTTCACCAAGATCATACCTTGCAAAAACAGGTTGTGCATCGAGGATCGAGTCATCTCCTGCTGTTGAGTAACGAGTGTGCCCAATGGCACTGTTTCCGCTAAGTGTTGCAAGTTTTTCTTCATCAAAAACACGCATAACAAGTCCACGATCTTTGATAGTATGGAGTTTTGTTCCATCTGAAGAACTGATCCCAGCAGCTTCCTGCCCACGGTGTTGAAGTGAATGGAGTGAAAAGTATGCAAGCTTTGAAGCTTCTTTATGACCAAAGATTCCAACTACTGCACATTTTTCATTAATATTTTCAAGCAAAACATTATCCTTGAGAGTGTAAATTATATGTGTAATTATACTCAAATATTCTCTTTTTTTTCTCAAATCAATCTTAAGTCTTTCAAGGGATAAGAAAAAATAATTGGAACTGTTTTTGCTTCAAACTTTAAACTATCCCAAATAAGGTAGGATGAATGGATATAGTTCTTCGCAATAACCTCATACTTATCACAACCGGATTTGATACTTTGAACACCCCGTGGATGAAGGAGTTTTTAAATCATCACTCAAGGGGTATGTTGTTTCTTCCAAAGGCTGTTCTTGTCTTTAGAAATGAGACACTCAAAGAGGTGCGTGAGGAGTTCTTAGCACAACTTTCTCAGCATCATGCCAAAGTTCATGATTTTGATCATGAGTTTTTTCTCAAGTCGATGTTGAAGTTTGGGACACAACCTATCAAGATAGAACTAAGTAAGATGGAAGAGCCTGAAAATGTTCAAGTAAATCTGTATGCTTATGATAAAAATACAGTACTCATTACTCTTGATGCTCCAAATTCTTGGGTGATTAGCTATTTACGTTCTCAGCTTGAAGTTTACATCGAGAGGGGAACTGATATCTCTTTAGTTATTGATGTGAGTGACTATAAAGCAAAAGCACGCCTTGAGAGAGCTTTAAACAAGCGACATATTCTGCACTATCAGATCCAGTATAGGTATGATAACCATTTTATGTCAAAACTTTACAGTGACTTCGCAAATTGTAGTTTTGGTGATCTTGCAAATAATGACGAAGAGGATGAGAAAAAGATTTTTTACACAATCTTGGAGTGTCCTGTTGGAGCGAGTCAAGATGCACTGAAAAAGTCATACAAAAAACTTACAAAAGTATACCATCCAGATAAGGTGTTTCATGAAGCACCGCATATGGTAGAACACTATACTCAGAAGTTTCAACTACTTCAAGAGGCCTATACTGCTTTGCGTGTGGTTTCTTAGTCTAAAAAACCATCAATAAACTTCTCAGAGCCGTTTGCTTTGAGAAGTGCTTCAAAATCATCGGCACTAAAGAGTAGTAGCTTTGAACCTTGCATACTTTCAAGCTCTTTTGAAAATCCACGTTTTGAGAAAAAAGCTATCTTATCTGGAATTATCTCTATCTTTTGACATTTTTCTATAAGTTTATGGTACTCTTTTTTGTTTATTTTATGGTTTTTCCATTTGCACTCTGCAACATAGATGCCACTTTTATCTGTTATGGTGAGGATATCGATCTCCACATTGGCATCCCAGTAACTTCCAGA
>JAMORZ010000174.1 GCA_027063295.1 Sulfurimonas sp. | reverse complement strand
GATGATGTATTTTTCATCTTCTTAATCTCAGCGATACTATCATCATCTAAAAGCTTGTTTGCAACCATATACTCAACAATCTCATGTTCAGGAGCAAGTGCTGTATAACTTACTCCGTAGATAGTATCAGGGCGAGTCGTAAAGACATCAAAACTCTCAAACTTCCCATCAAGTTTTGCTTTTGACTCTTCATCAAAGAACAGATCAAACGCAAGTCCGTTTGACTTGCCTATCCAGTTCTCCTGCATAGTTAAAACCTGTTTTGGCCAGCCATCTTCTAAAAGTTTGAGATCTTCTAAAAGCTCATCAGCATACTGAGTGATCTTGAAGTAGTACTGATTCATATCTTTTTTCACTATCGGAGTATCACAACGCCAACAACAACCATCTATAACCTGCTCATTTGCAAGTACTGTTTGATCGTGTGGACACCAGTTGAGCAAACCTTTTTCACGGTAAAGAAGCCCTTTGTTGTACATATCGATCATAAAAGCTTGTTCAAACTTTGTATAAAGCTCATCAGAAGTAGCAAGTTCACGTTTTCGAGAAAAGCTAAAACCTAAAGAGTAAAACTCATTTTTCATATAGTCAATGTTATCGTAAGTCCAACCTTTCGGATGACTCCCGTTTTTGATCGCTGCGTTTTCTGCTGGCATACCAAAAGAGTCAAAACCGATAGGATGTAGTACATTCATCCCTTGTTGACGGTAGTAACGTGCAAAAGCATCAGAGATGGAGTAGTTTCTCACATGTCCCATATGTAAACGTCCACTTGGAAATGGGAACATACTTAAGATATATTTCTTCTCAAGTAAAAAGTCTTCATTCGGTTCAAAACTCTCATTTTGTTTCCAATACTCTTGCCATTTTTTTTCAATATTTGATGCGCTATATTCCAAATCTTTTTCCTAAATTTTCTTAATATTCTTCGTGTGTTTTTGAGCTCTCAATATAAACTAATCCCATTGAGAAGATATTTGCTATCAAAGCTCCTATCGCTAAAGCGATCGCCCATTCCATATTTCCTGCTATCTCCACATATATAAACGCAGGAATAAGGTGTAAGTCAGCTACTAAAGATGAAGCTAGAAGTTCTGCTGAGAGAAGATTTCTTACACCGATTTTTAAAATCGTACTTACAAGATTTAAACTCGCTGCTACAAAAAGTGCAATCGTACTATGCTCGTACAAAAACCCGGCAATTGATGTTAGACTCATCAAAGAGAAAAACACATAAATAACTTTACCCCAATCCATAACTTCATACCTCACAATTTTAATGGATGTATTGTACATAAAGTATCATAAGTAGTGACTGAAACAAAATTTTTCAATCTTTTGTGTACTTAACATCTTTTTAATCCTCAAAGCACTAAAATTTTGAGATATGCCACAACTTAAAGGTAATGTTATGACAAAACTTTTCAAATTCCTAAGAAGATTTAAAATCTCGACAGCATTCTCTTTGCTAATCTTTACTACCATTGTAATGGTTACTACTGCAGCTTATTGGAAGCTCTATAATGAAAATAAGATACAGTACAATAAAAACCTTCAATCACAAGCTGAATCTATCTTAAACTTTGCAGATGTTCTACTAGAGAGTCGTAATGAAAAGTTTTTTGGTGGTGAATCACAAGAGATCCCTCAGGTTATCCAAAATGATATCTTTAAAAAATTTACTGATGTTTCAGAGGGTAAGGTGTTTTTTAAACAAGCATCGATGCACCCTATGCTGGAGAGAAACCGTGCAACTACCTACGAAGAGGATCTCATAGCATTTTTTAATCAAAACAAAACACAAAAACAAAAAGAAAAATTTGTTAAAGAAGAAACAAAAGAGTACTATCTCTTGGCACGTCCAATCGTTGCAGAAGAGCGTTGTAAGATGTGTCACCCTACATGGACGCCAGGAGATGTCATCGCAGTAGAAGATGTTAAGATAGATCTTGAAGACTACCATGCGATCCTTGATAACAATATCTTTATCATTGGAATGAACTGGTTTTTAAATATCTTTTTAGTGCTTGGTGTGATACAACTCTTTTTCTATTTTGAGATCTCAAAACGTGTTACACAGATCTTAAATGCAATCTTTAAGATAGAAAACGGTGATTTTACGATAGATGAGTCCTTCCAAAAAGAGCTTACGCAACAAGGTTCATCTACAAATGAGTTTGACAGAATCGCAAGACACTTGGCAAAAACTTCAAGATCTCTACAGCCTGTTATACAAAATGTTGTTACAAAATCAAAAGAGATCACATTTAATGCTTCTTACTCTCTTGTAAAAGTACACGACAACTCCAAACTTGCACAAGATCAACATGATGTTGTAGAAGAAGCGATAGAATCGATCAATATAGTAAGTCATAACAACAAAGAGTTGGTATCTCAAATGGATGAGCTTAAAAATGATTCAAGTAGATCTATGCAAAGTGTTAATGATGGTAAAAAAATCCTTGATTCCAATATGCAAAGTATCGATAAAGTAGATGAATCTCTTGAGACAACTATCAACTCTATCAATGGACTCAAAGAGCTCTCTGAGGAAGTCTCAATCGCAGTTGAAACCATCTCTGATATCTCTGATCAGACAAACCTTCTTGCTCTTAATGCTGCTATCGAAGCTGCACGAGCTGGCGAGCATGGACGTGGATTTGCTGTTGTTGCAGATGAAGTGAGAAAACTTGCTGAGAAATCTGGTAAAAGTGCTATTGAGATCAAAGGTGTTATCTCTTCTATTGAACAAAGTATCAGTGATGTAACAAGTGATGCAGAAATTACACAACATATTTTTAAAGAGCTTAGAGATAAGTCTGAGGAGCTAGAGGGTAACTTTAACGATATTGATTCTACCCTTAACACAACAGTATACTCCCTTGAAAATTTCCAAACAATGTTTGAAAAACAACTTGAACAACTTGATAAAGTATTTGATGGGCTTAATAAAATCTCTGAATACTCAGGTTCTTCTATCAAAACTTCTAAAATACTCAACAATAGCATTAGTGAGATTATGGATGAGAGTACCGATCTTAAAACACTCAGCGATGGTTTTCAAGCAGTTTTGAACATCAGACAACTTGAGAGAACACTCATCTCACCTCCTATTGGTGTTGAAGTTCAACTCAACAGTAAACATATCCCAGCTTACCTCTTTGACATAAGTCCAGAGGGGATAGCATTTTATTTCCTTGAAGATGCAATGCAACAAGATCTTATCAATAAACAACTAATAGTACTTAAAGTGATGGGTTCAGAGCATAAAGAGATAGAGAACAATACCTACAAAGTAACATATGCTCTTGATAAAGGTTTTGGAAGATTATTATGTGGAGCTAAAAAGCAATAAAGCTTTTTAGCCTAAAGTGTACCAGATTCAAACTGGTCACGCATTCTTTGTTTTTCAGCTTCACGTTTTGCTTTTTGAGCTAGCTTTTCATGATACCCTTTTACATCAAAACCAAATAAAAGAAGAATCGGAGATGCAACAAAAACCGATGAGTATGTACCAACAACCACACCTACAAGAAGTGTAAATGCAAATGCATGGATAATCTCTCCACCAAACATAAAGAGAGTAAACACCACAAAAAATGTTGTAAGAGAAGTGAGTGTCGTACGAGCCAATGTTCTTGTAATAGACTCATTGATTGTATCTTCAAGAGCAATATTTCTTGAGTTTGTTACACCCTCACGGATACGGTCAAAAACGATAATAGTATCGTTGAGTGAATATCCTAAAATTGTCAAAAGTGCTGCTAAAACATCAAGGTTTACATCTATGCTAAAGAGTGATACTGCACCCATTGCAATGCTCACATCGTGCACAAGTGCAACGATAGAAGCCACAGCAAAACGCCACTCAAAACGAAATGCAACATAGATCAAGATTCCAAGTACAGCTAAGATCAAAGACATAAGCCCTTTTTCTTTTAGCTCTGCTCCAACTGTTGGCCCTACAATATCTACACGACGTATTTCAAAATCACCTGTACCTTTGAGAGCACTACGTGTTTCATCACCTATATCTGTTGTTACATTGCCTGTTGTAGTTTTCATACGAATAACAACTTCATCAGGTGAGCCAAACTCACTAATTGAAGCACCATCAAAGATCTCATTCTCTTTTAAGGCTTTGCGCATCTTGTTGATTGGAGCTTTATCTTTGTATTTTACTTGCACTATTGTTCCACCAGCAAAATCAACACCCCAATTAAGCCCTTTTGTCATCAATGTTGCATAAGAAGCAAGCACCAAAACAATAGAAAACACCATTGCAAACTTTGATTTGCCCATAAAATTAAAGGTTCTTGTATATTTAAAAAACTCCATCTCTACCCCTTAATCCCAAACCAAAATTTGTTGTTTTTACTTTTTGCTATCTTACTCTCAAGCATTTGATAAATTCCATGTGTACCTAAAATTGCTGTAAGCATAGAAGCTAAGATACCAATACTCATCGTAATAGCAAACCCTTTAATAGCTCCTGTACCATAAGCATAAAGTACAACAGAAGCGATCAATGTTGTAATATTGGCATCCAAAATAGCACGCATTGCGTTTGCATACCCCTCTTCGATCGCCTTGTGCATCGATTTGCCCTCGTAGATAAGCTCACGGATACGCTCAGAGATGATAACATTAGCATCAACTGCCATACCAACAGTAAGCACGATACCTGCCATGCCTGGTAGGGTAAGGGTCGCTCCAAAGAGACTCATCACAGCTAAAAGGATGAAAAGGTTAGCAATAAGAGCAATATTGGCTATCACACCAGCCATACGGTAGTAGATCACCATAAAAATGATAACCATCACAAAACCACCCACAAGAGCGATTAGCGAAGCTTTGATGCTATCAGCACCCAAACTTGGTCCAACTGAGCGTTTCTCCATCAAAAAGATAGGAGCTAAAAGTGCACCTGAGCGCAGAGCGATCGCTAAATCTTTTGCCTCAAGAACTGTATAGTTTCCAGATATCTGTCCACTTCCACCACCGATACGCTCATTGATATTTGGTGCAGAGAATACTTTGCCATCAAGGACAATCGCAAGGCGTTT
>JAMORZ010000173.1 GCA_027063295.1 Sulfurimonas sp. | reverse complement strand
CCAACCATCAACATCTTAGAGGAGCAACTCACAAATTTTAGTGGTGCAGTTATCATTGTAAGTCACGATAGATACTTTGTAGATAAGATCGCAAAAAAACTCTTTATCTTCAAGGGTGATAAAACGGTTGAAGAGTCCTACCAACAATACTCAGAGTACTTAGAGCTTGAAAAAGAGCTGCATACTCTAGCAAATATGGAACAAGATGCCATAAAAGTACAAACACAGCCACAAGAGCAAAAGGTACAAAAAGCAAAACCTATAAAGCTTACCTACAAAGAGAAAATCGCCCTTGAAAAACTTCCAGAAGAGATAGAGGAGCTAGAAGAGCAAATTGAGCAAAAAAACAACTGCCTGAGTGATCCTGAATGTTATGGTGAGATGGGTCTTAGCAAACTTGCAAGTGAGCTAGAGGAGCTTGAAAAAGTTTATGAAGAAAAAGTAGAAGAGTTACTCAGTATCGAAGAGAAAGTAGAGATGATAGAGAACCAAAAGTAAAACCTTTGTGTTTTCTATCTTTTAGAGTATCTACTTAGAAAGTGCACTTCCTAAAAGTGTAAAACCTCTATCTATCTCCTTTTTTGTTATAGTAAGTGGTGGTAAAAATCTCAGTGTATTACGTCCAGCTTTAAGCACCATCACACCAGCATCTTTTGCATTTGCAATGATATCTGAAAGAGTTTGAGCATCTTTTACTCTTAGTCCACACATCATACCGATACCAACTTTTTGAGTAAAGATATCTTTGTGAGCATTATAAAACTTCTCTAATGCTTGGTTAAACATCAAAGATGTGATCTCCAAATCTCCACTCTCTTTGAGTTCACTTAAGATATCTACAACTTCACATACAGCTCTAGCACTTAGGTAGTTTCCACCAAATGTTGAACCATGATCACCTGCACTTAAAACCTCTTTTAAACTTGTCATTACGATCCCAACAGGTACACCACCACCAACACCTTTTGCTAAAGTGATGATCTCAGGCTCTATCCCATAAAGCTGACTAGCAGTGAACTCACCTGTTCTGTATGCTCCAGTTTGCACTTCATCCACTATAAGTGGTATCTCTTTTTCTTTAAGTAGTTTTGCCAAAGCTTGCACTTTTGCTTTATCTTGTGGCTCAACTCCACCCTCACCTTGTATCAACTCTATCATAACTGCTGCTGTATGATCATCAAGCAAAGCTTCTATCTCATCTATCCCATCAGCATAAACAAACCCATCTGGAAAAGGTCCAAAATAATTGTGCATAGACTCTTGTCCTGTTGCTTTTACTGTTGTGATGGTACGACCATGAAAAGAGTGGTTGAGTGTAATGATCTTGTAACGTTTTATCTCACCATCACGCTCCCCGTGTTTACGAGCAATCTTGATCGCTCCTTCGTTTGCCTCTGCCCCTGAGTTTGCAAAGAAACATGCCATATCATACCCACTTGCTTCTACTACTTTTTGAGCTGCTTTTGCTTGAGGTGTGATATAGTAAAGGTTTGAGATATGTGTAATATTAGAGATTTGCTCACATAAAGCCTTTGTTACTCTATCGTTTGCATGCCCTACACTAACAACACCAATCCCCGATGTAAAATCTATATACTCTTTTCCTGTAGTGTCTTTAAGTGTTGCATTTTTGGCACTAACAAACTCTACATCAACACGCCCATAAGTAGGTAATACATACTTTTTATCTAATTCTTGTGTTTTCATGTTAAATTTTCCTTTAGATCTGATAGCCTTTTTCTGAAAGAAGTGTAGCAGATTTGGGCTTAAGCAAACTACTAAAAAGTTTTAGATATCATTCAGATTATGAAAAAAACATTATTTACACTTAGCTTGCTCTTAGCATCTCAACTCTCTTCAAAAGAGCTAATTCTCGATGATTTACTAAAAGAGTATGAACAATCAGAATCTCTTTACACAAAAACGAAAAAAGAGAGTGCTGGTTTTCTCATCGTTTACTCTCGTGAAGATTTAGAAAAGATGCAAGCCTACACTTTACAGGATATTTTGAAGACGATTCGTCTCCATACACTCCAGGTAAGAAACAATGGTGCATTCTCTTTAACACGTGTTGCAACAGGTCGTATGGCGATGCCACCTTTAAAACTTTATATTGATGATTATGAAGTAAATAGTGTTTTACAATCAAATACACTTGATATGTATGCGAACCTTAACCTTTATTTTGTAGATCATATCGAGATCTATCAGGGTGGAAGTTCTATTGCCTTTGGAAATGAACCAGGTTCTATGGTGATTCGTCTTTATTCAAAAGATCCTTCACGTGAAAATTCCACCTCTTTTCAGTTCAGTGTTGATTCTGAATCAAGTGGCGATATGAGTGCTTTAACTGCTGGAAAAACAGAAAACTTCAGCTATCTTGCTTCTATTGATGTAGCACAAGTCGATTACGATACTTATGAACGTAACAACCAAACACTCTCTCGTGACTACAGAAGATACCAAACACATCTCAGTCTGACAAAAGAAAAAGATTTTGATTTTGCAATAGATGCAATTACAACAACTACAGATATTTTAAGTGGATTAGGAACTGCTCCAAAAGGTAATGATATTCTCAAAACTTATGGGTACATTTATGGAGCAAAATATTTTGCCAAAAACTGGAAAGCTGCTTTAAGCTATGGAAGAGAAAAAAGTAAAATCGATAATGAAGATGTATCTCCTATAGGGATTGGATCAACTCATAGTCCTTACTTTTATGCCAATATTGATTCAGATATCTACAAAGCTATCTTGGAATACAAAATAGTAAATAATAAACATGACTTCCTTACTGGTGTACAATACCAACAAAAAAGCTTTCATCTTCATCAGTACGATGTACAAGGCTACACACCTGCTTTAGATAAAGATTCTGTTGATATTTATATGCTTTATTTAGAAGAGCTTTACAATCTTAATAAAAATAACCTTTTAACATTTAGTGGAAAAGTTGATTACTATCAACCTGAACATTTTAAAGATTCAACAGAATATTCTCTACGATTAGGTTTTATCTCTTTACTCTCTAAAGAGTGGAGTACAAAAATATTTGCCATTAGAAGATATGTCTATCCAACAATGTTGCAAACTTCGATTACACCCCCTATATATAAACCAAATCCAAATCTTGAAAGTGCTCTTATTGATCTCTATGCTGGAGAGGTTCAGTATAAAACAGGTACAAACACTGTCGTGCTTGGATATGCCTATAAAGAGATTGAAAATGCTTTAAGTTTTAATCAAATAAAAAAGCAATATTTTAACCTTCCAGAGCAAAAACATTTTAATCGCTGGTATATTCGTGCTGAGCACCATTTTGATCTTGACAATAAAATAATAATGGAATATTACAAAGGATATGCAGACACGTATTTTTCTCCAGGAAGTGGAGTTCTAATCCAATCATTCAACCACTATGGTAAGTTCAATATATATAATGAACTTGTTTATAGATCAAGTTATCAAACAAGCACAAATTTTGAAGTTGATGCTGGATACGACTATACACTGTCACTTGGATACACTTACAACAAACAGACAAACATTAAACTTAAAGGGGAAAATCTTTTTGACAAAGCTTCTCTAACCCCTATTGATCCACAAGGAACTCTTCTTATACCAGCAACACAAAGAAGAGTTATAGCAACACTAGAGTACACATTTTGAAAAAGCTATTACTCCTCTTCATCCTTATCACCACTCTTGTTTTCGGAAGTGCTACAAGTGAGCAGTTGAGAGTAAATATTTTAAAAAACATCATAGTTGGTGTTGAAAATATATCAACAAAAAAAGTCTGGAGTGACAATGAAGAGCTTCTTCATCAATTCCAAAATACACCAGGTATCACAACAACACAAAACTATGAAGATGCAAATTTTCTTATCTTAGAACATCCCAGCAACTTTAATATCAAGAACAAATATGTTTTTGTACTTGATTATGACCTTCTCTATGACATTCCACAAAGTTTTGGTGCATTTTTTTGGAAAAAAGGTCGACCAAATATAGTTTTTATACAACCTAGACTTGAAGAGTATCATATTAAACTAGCAAAACCACTTGAGCCGTACATCGAAGAACAGTTATGGTAATCAAAAGAAAAGCAGATACACTCCTTATCGCTATTTTAACAAGCTTTGGGATCTTTGCTGTTTATCTTTACTTCTATATAGAACAAACACAAGCAGAAATCCAAGAAAAAATTATCCACGAAAAAATAGCTCATGTAAGTGATGTCTTAGAAAATATTGCAATAGATATCACACAGCAAGCTAAAGATGAACAGCTTGCAAAATTTTTTCAAAATAGAAAAGTACGAGATAACTTTGAATCAAAACTTTCACAAATCATCACAAAAAATACAAAATATACCTATCTTTTGTTCTTAGACAAGAACGGCAAATTTCGTTTTTTACTTGATGGATCAAAAGAGGATAAAGCAAGATACTACCAAAAATTTGATCCTATATCACCACAAGCATATAAGGAGATTTACAAAACACATCAAGGTAAAATCATTTGGCAAAAAAATATGGAAAACCTTTGGATGACATACCTACATCCTGTTATCTACAAAGATAAAGTGATCGCTCTTTTAAGTGTAGATATGACAACCGATCTTCAAAAGACCATTCTTAATCTTATGCAACCACTTAAAAACTTTTTTATTGTTCTTATTATCTTTATCTTTCTTCTTATCTCGGTAGGAACGATCCAGCTGTACAACTACTTTAAAACAAAAAAAAGACTCTTTGAAGACCAACTCACATCACTTTTCAATCGCCATTATCTAACAGAGGTTGTTCCTGCACTTGATCTTCATAAGTATGCTATTGCAATGCTTGATCTTGATCGTTTTAAACATATCAATGATACATACGGACATAAAGCTGGTGACTTGATCCTTATAGAAAGTGCAAAGATTTTAAAACAAAACCTAAAAGAGGATGATATCCTTGTTCGATACGGAGGGGAGGAGTTTTTACTTCTTATCTATAATGATGAACTTAACAATAATTTTCTTGATATTTGTAATGATATGAGGCGTAAAATTGCTAAATATACTTTCAGATATGAGGGGAATGAGATCCATA
>JAMORZ010000172.1 GCA_027063295.1 Sulfurimonas sp. | reverse complement strand
ATTTGGTTTGAGGTTTAATCTTATCTGTGCTTTAATCAACTTTGATAGAGGTTTTGCTGTGATTTAAGGGGTTATGCAAGAAGTCTAATGTAACGTCTGATTGAGTTTTATTGAGTTCTTTTGTAAGTTTTTGAAACTTTTTTATCTGAGGAAGAGTTTGAGATATCAGTTGTTCGAGATTTTTATCTGCTGGTGTAAGTGTTGATTTTGGAAGTTCATTTTGCTTTTCATCTACTATAGCACCGAGATCACTTTTTTGCTCTTTAACTTCACCACATCCTACAAGGGTGAGATATATCACTATTGCAAATATATAGGTGAATGATTTTTTTAGAATTTTCATGTTTTGCCCTGATGTTTTTTGTGATTTTAACGAATAGGCAATTAAAGTTTATTTTATTAAAACTTATACGTCGTTATAAACCTAAAGTAGGTAGCATCGTTGTTTTTTGGCTCATCGTAATTGATATGTTCATAGCGAACATAGAGTGAGAGCTCTTTTGTAAAGCTGTGTTTGTAGTGCATATAGTGTGCAAAAAAACTTTTTCCTCTTTCATCGTGAACTTTTGTATCTGTAAGCCAAAGAGCTACCTCGCTGTGTATCTCAGAGAGTGGAAGGTCGTAGTGAACTTTAAGCATCCAAGTTTCTGGTTTGTAGTTTGCTCTTCCGTTTGCTACCATTGAGGTGGTGTAGGTTTTTGTAAGTCCACCATACCCTTTTCTCATCCCACTAAGACCAAAGTTTTGTGAGTAACTCAGTGATGCTAACCAGTCATCACCATCGATAGAGAGTTTTGTTGCAATGAGATTGATATCATCACCCCCATCAAGGTTTTCTCTCTTGTTAAACTCTCCACCATTGCCACTTTTAAACCATTGAATACCAAAGCAGTAAAGAAGATCACTGTAAAGTATGGAGTAGTCAGCTTGAGCTACAAAAGTTGAGTAAAGATCTGGTGCATAGTAGTAGTAAGCTTGGAGATTATAGCGATCTTTGTTCATGTGGTGAAAAGAGAGCATTGTGATCCCCGCATCACCAATCTCACCACTCGCACTCATCTTTGTGTACTCAGATGAAGTGTGGTTTCTAATGTTCCAGATATATTTGAGTTGCACCTGTGTCTCTTTTGTAACTTTTCCTGTGTAGGTAAAACCTTGATAACTCCAAGGAACAATACGGGTTGTGTCTTCATTCATCATAGGGGTGTTAAAGATGAGATTTCCAAGCTTCATAACACGCCCTGTGACCTGGTAGGCTATGTTTGCTTCTGAAAGTGCATGAAGAGGTTCTCCATCTTTGTCGTTGTTAAAAAGAGATGTTTTTGTTTTGTTCTCATTTTCTCCAACAGGGTTTGATGTATGAAAACCAAATGTAGCAAAGAAAGGCTGTTGAGTGTCTGTTATGTACTTGAGTGCTCCACCTAAGGCAGTAGCATAAGCTTTTGGTGTGTTGTCTTTTTCTATGTTGTAGTAGAAAAGTTCCATTTTCCCATTTATAGAGCCGTTTGTAAATGCATCTTCAACACTCACAGCAAAGAGTGTAGAGAGGGAACTAAGAAGGAGAAGAAGTGTTTTTTTTAACATAATTAAAACAGATAATCTATATAGAGTCTTGTATCTACAAAATCATCTGAAACCCGTTCAAAGTCAAATCCATGAAGATTTTTGTAGGCATCAAAATCATAATCGGTTCTAAAGTTATCATAAGCAACTCTAAGTTGCATACTAAGCCCTTTCATCTCTGTAAAGATACCAAAACCATCATTTTTGCTAAAGGAGTAACGTAGGTCAAATGTGGTCTCACTTCTATCTTGTGCGGCAAAGTAGTCCCCAAGAGCATCAGGCATATCATAATAAGCATGTCTAAAACGTATAACAGTGTTTGGAATGATCCCCATATGCCCTAGTTCAAACTGTACACCTACACCATAAGACTTTGTTCCTGCAAGCTCAGAATCTTGTGTTTGAAAAGAGTTAAACATCTGTGGTGTTCCCCATCTTACAAAGATAGTACCACCATCATAAGAGTTTTCATTATACTCTACTTGGTTCATAGATGCAAACGCAGTGATACCACTCTTCCATGCAGCTTGTGCTTTAAGACCATAAAACCAAGTATCTACACTCCCAGCTACATGATCTCCTACATCATCTTGTTTTGCATACTGTGCTGCAAATGTGAGTGCAAGCTCATTATCAACAGGGAGTGTGTAGTCTGTATAGAGGTAGATTGTGTTTACAAAATCTTCTACATAGTAGTCCCAAACTTCAGCTGTGAAATTTTCTGGAGTCCATGCTGTTGAAAACATATACATCGCTTTATCTTCACCCACATAGTTTCCAGCAGCATCATAGTTTTCAGGATCATAATCACCACGGATAAGATTACGACCAGTAGAACTATTCTCTTTAACACGGGCTGCGTTTACCATATCGGTAAACTCCTCTGCATTTCTGTTTTTTTGTGCATCGATATACCCAAAGATAAACTTTGTGTTTTTTAGTGTTGTGTTTTCGTATGTTGCACCTTGGTGTGTCAATGGAGAAAAACGGATGTTTGATAGGGAAATAAAACGGTAGTTTGGCATCTCACGGCGACCAAAACGTAAGTCGTTTTGAGTATCTTTGTATTTTATAAAAGCTTCACCAAGTGCGGTATAACTTTTTGCTTTGCCATTTTCTTCGGCCAGTCCACCAAGTGTTCCATCTGCAAAAACATCATTGTTAAACATCTTTTGTGCAGTATAGAAAGTGACTCCAGCTGAGATGTTGTAAAACGCAGCACTCTCAAACCCAAGGTAACCACCAAATGCAGAGTAACCTTGTCTATCTGTACTAGAAGATGGTTTTTCTAACGTATTGTAGTTTGAGTTTCTGTTTTGCATACTGTAACGTAGCAACCCTTTGACCTTCCCTTTTGTAAAGATCTCTTCGAGTGATGAAACTTCATCATTTTTTGGCTTTTCTAAAGGTTTTATAGCTAGAGAGTCTCCAGCTAAACGGGGTGCTTTATACTCTGTTCCATCTGTATTTTGTGTAGCTAACAGGGGAGCACCTAAAAGAAAAGAGAGCAAAAATGTTTTTGTTTTCATGGTGATAACCTTTAGAGGATCAACAGCATCCATGCTGTTCCAACAGTTAAAAACACAAGTGTGTTGACAAAAGTTATGATTCCACCTACTTTGTAGATCTCACCAGCTTCAAGGTAACCACTACCTGCATAGATAACATTCGCAGAAGAGCCTTGTGGAGTGATGATCGCATTGAAGTTGGTTGCAAAAAGAAGCATCAAAGCCATCATCTCTGCAGGTACACCAGCTTCTACAGCGACACCTAAAAATACTGAAAAGAGTGCTAACATCTGTGCAGTTTGCGAAACAAAGAAGTAGTGGATAAGCACATACCCAATAGTAAGACCAACATAAACAACAGGCCAAGAGAGCCCAGCTACCATATCTGAAATATGTTCTCCAACCCATCCCATAAAGCCAAGTTTATCCAAATAGACACTCATCGCAAACAGGATAGAAAACCATACCAGTGTAGAAAGTGCATTTCCCTCGCCACGCATATCTTCAAGTGTAAAGATATTTGTAACCATCAATACACCAAGACCTAAAAACGCAACAGCAGTTTTGTCTAGTCCCCATGCACCAGACATAACCCATAAAAACACCATCCCAATAAATACCCCAGCCATGATCCACTCATTTTTATGAACAGGCCCCATTTTCTCAAGAGCTTCTTGAGCTATTTGTGGTGCTTCTGGAGTCTCTTTGATCTCTGGTGGAAAGATCTTAAAAATGATCCACGGTACTAAGAAAAATAAAATAGCAACAGGTACACTTGCAGCAAGTGCCCACGAGCCGTATGTGATCTTGACTCCATAGTCAAGTGCCATCTTAGCTCCAGCAGGGTTTGCAGCCATCGCTGTAAGCCAAAGAGTAGATGAAAGAGTGATCCCAGCCATCGAAGACATCATCAAGAATGAGCCAAGTTTTTTACGTGTACCATCTGCTACTTTTGAGCCACTATCAACACTCAGTGCATTTAAGATAGGGTAGAGGACACCTGAACGTGCTGTGTTACTTGGAAATGCAGGGGAGATGAGCATATCTGCAGCGATAACAGAATAAGCAAGTCCTAAAGATGATTTACCAAATTTACGGATGATAAGAAATGCAATACGTTTTCCAAGTCCAGATTTGATAACTCCACGAGCGATAAGAAACGCAACGATAATAAGTAGGATAAAATCTTCACTAAAACCACTGTATGCCTGTTTTGTTGTAAGAGTTCCTGTAAGTACAACAGTTGCAAGTGCAATGATAGAAGAAGTAAAGATAGGCATCGCTTTTAAAATAACAGCAAAGATAGCACTGATAAAGATAGCAAAAAGATGCCATGCTTGTGTAGTTAGTCCATCAGGTGTAGGGAAAAACCACAAAAAGAGTCCAATAGTAAGGACAAGAAGTTGCATAGAGTGTTGACGCATAATTATTTCTCCTGAAGTTGTGGTGTTCGCACGATTGGGAAAAGTTTAGAGTATGTAAGGCATCTCCAAACCCATTCAAGCGGACCAAAACTAAAATATTTTAACCAAACAAAGCTAAAGATTATCTGTACGATATAAACCCCTAAAGCCAAAAGTGTAATCTGTGCAATCCCCATAGTACCAAAGAGACCACCAAAGAAAGGATAGAAAATAAGATAACCAAAAAGGGTGTGCATTAAGTAAGATGTAAAACTCATACGACCAACCTGAGCAAAAAGGTGGAAAAACTTTTTAACATACTTGTTAGCATCTAAGATACTTAATGCACTTACATAAGAGAGTGCAAGTAAAATCTGTCCTGTTACAGCAAGAGCTTTGTAAGCTACATTTTTTATATCGTGTGAGAATGATGCCATACTTCCACCCACTTCATAAGCTATATAGGTGAAAAATACACCACTGACAAAGTAAATAATAAAGAGTTTTTTTGATTTTGCATAAGTTCTAAAATAATCTATGCTCATCAGATAAAATCCAAATAAAAATAGAGCCAAAACTTTTGTTAATCGCCCAGATGGGATAAGATCTAAATAACGATAGTAGAGGTTATGCCAGT
>JAMORZ010000171.1 GCA_027063295.1 Sulfurimonas sp. | reverse complement strand
TGGAGTTTGAGTGACCATGAGAACTTATCATCGCTGCTCATACCACTAAGCACTTCAAAGAGGGCTGCTGCATCTTTGGCTGCTCCTGCATGGTAATGCTCCATCGCATACTCATACAAAGCTCGAGCAGTTGCAAAATCTTGCACCTCTTCCATGTTAAACTTTTTGTGTGCTTCAAGTGTTGCTGTGAGTTTTTCAAGTGCAAGGTCCAAGATGTTGGAGTAAAACCCATGAAGTGTCTCTTCATCAAAATGCTCACCAGCTTCTGCTTCAAGCATATATAAACCTGCTATATCACCCTTTGCATGTGTATCTAAAACTTTTTTCTTTAACTCTTCTACCTTACTCACCTAAACATTCCTTTACTCTCATAAGTGCATCTCTTGTTTTGCTCTCATCTTCAACCAAAGCTATACGAACATAGCCAACTCCAGGGTTCTCACCCTTTGCATCATCTCTTGCCAAAAACTCACCAGGGAGCACTTTTACATTGTACTCTTTGTAGAGTTTTTGTGTAAACGCAAGAGCATCATCTACTTTGAGCCAGATATAAAATGTAGCCTTTGGTATCTGTGTGCCTAGTATCTCTTGGGCTACTTCAAAGTTGCGTTTGTAGATGGCTCTTGCATCTTCTACATGCTTCTCATCGCTCCATGCGGCAGCTGCGGCACTTTGCAGTGGCAGAGGTGATGCGCATCCAACATAGGTGCGGTACTTCATATACTCTTTTAAAATTTTTGCATCTCCTGCGATAAACCCGCTTCTAAGCCCTGGTGCAGAGCTGCGTTTGGAGATGGAGTTGATAACAAGGATATTTTTAAACTCTGGGTTTCCTGCAAATGTTGCTGCCTCTAGCAAAGATGGGATCTGCTCATCTGTGTAGAGTTCACTGTAACACTCATCATTGAGTAGTACGAAGTTATGCTTAAGGGCAAGATAGACCCAGTGCGCGAGTTCCTCTTTGCTTAAAACACCTGCTGTTGGATTGTTTGGAAAGTTTAAGATTACCAAGTCACATGTGCTTAGTTGGTCTTCATCTACTACAGGTTTGAAGTTGTTTTGTTCAGTGAGGTTAAGGTGAATCACTTTTGAGTTTGTCGCAATCGCTGCACCTTCGTATATCTGATAAAACGGGTTGGTATATGCCATCACCGAGTTTTGTTTTTGGCTGAGTAAAAACTGAGGGAAGTTAAAAAGCACCTCACGTGTTCCAAATGTTGGGATGATCTGCTCATCTGTGAGTGATGTGTTGAAACGTTTTTGTACAAACAATCTCATCGCTTCTCTTAGAGTTGGCTCACCACCTGTCTTTGGGTACTTCTTTAAAAGTGCCGAGGAGTTTTTTAAAGTCTCTTGTATAAATGCAGGTGTTTCAAACTGAGGCTCACCGATGGTGAGAACTGCTGGTTTGTACTTTGCATTTGGGGTGATGTTTTCTAAAAGATTGTTTAGCTTTTCAAATGGATAGGGTTCAAAATTCATACTTTTATCACTTTGTTAAATTGATGCAATTATATCGAAAAAGTATTTACATTTCTTGAGAGTATGTTAAGCTCTGCATAGTATAATCGTATGTAAAAAATGAGAGGTTATGAAAATGAAGATTATTTTATCTGCTGCAGTGTTAGTACTACTGTTTGGTTGTTCTGAAGATAAAACAGCACAACAAGCAAAAACAGAAGTGAGTGAGATGAAAGTTGTTTCACAAAAAGTTGAAAAACCTGTTGAAAAAGTACAAAAAATTCAGGAAGTTCAAGAAAAAACAGAACCTAAGGTGTCCGAGAAAAAAGAAGTAGTTGAAACAAAAACGCAAGAGGTTGAAAAAGTACTTGTACCAACACTTGTCAATGCTGAAGAACTTTATAAAAAAAGTTGTGCAACATGTCATGGTGCTCATGCAGAGAAAAAAGCATTAACAAAATCTCAGGTGATTCAAGGTTGGGATGTAGCGAAGATTGAAAATGCACTTTTTGGATATCAAAACAAAACTTACGGTGCAGGTATGAAGTCTATCATGGAAGGTAAAACAAAAACACTCTCAGAGGCTGAGATTAAAGCTCTTGCAGAGTATATCGCAGGGATGTAGACCTTTATGAGAAATATATATCTCATTATTGCCAAACAGATTGTTGAAGAAGCTGGTCGCATCATTCGTGAAGCTAGAGAGACAAATACTTTTAGTTTTGACTTTAAAGACGATAAAACACCCATCAGCAGCATAGATCAGCAAGTACAGGACTATATGGCAAAAAGGCTCAAAGATAGTTTTGATATTCAGGTGATGGGTGAAGAAAATTGTGACGAGATAGATGAGGCTAAGCCTTATTGGGCTATTGATCCCATCGATGGGACGTGGGCGTTTATCACACATGAAAACACATCTGCGATCAACCTCTCACTCATTGAAAATGGAGAAGTTGTTGTAGCCATAGTATATAACCCTTTTACCAATGAGTTTTTCCAAACCGAAAAGGGTGCAAAGTCCTATATAGGGATGCTCACTTTGCCACTTCGCAGTAATGATGGAGTGGCGGTGGTCAACTTTAAACCTGAGAGAGAACACCCAATTGTAAAATCACTCAATCAGCTTTTTAAAGAGGATAAAGTAAAAAAACTCACCTCTATTGGTGGAAGTATTACGTATTCTATGTGTATGGTGGCAAAAGGTGCATTTAGTAATTATATTGCATATTTTGAAAAGGCTGCCAATGCTTGGGATCTTTCTGCAGCTTGTTTAATAGTAAGAAATGCAGGTGGATATGTAACAGACTTAGAAGGCAATGATATCGATCCTATCCACCACAAAGGCTACATCATAGCAAGTGCAAATGCACAGGCAAAAGATGCCTTTTTGGAGATGATACAGCCTATGTTGTTGGAAGCTTGAATTTTTGAGTGACAAGCTCTCCATCTTCGTTGAAAAAGAGGTAGTAGAGTAGATCTTTTTTTACACTCAGCCCAGCAAGATAGCGAAGTGCCAAGTTTGCTTGATGTGAAGCTATATGCATCACCATAGGAGCTGCTATCCCTGCGGGTGTTTGTTGTGTGATCTTAAATGCATCATCAAAAGAGGCATCTTGAAAAAAGCATACCTGTCCGTGAAATGCTTCAACACTTCCATACACCCAAGGGGTGTCTGTTTTTTTTGCATAGCTGTTGATATCTGAACGGGTAGGGAGATTGTCCGTCGCATCGATGATAAGATCTACCTCTATCCCCTTTTGTGCCCATGTTTGAAAATCATACTGATGGTGGTGTGTCTTTGTGTAAGGGCAGCGTTTAGAGATAAGCTCTACATTTATCTGTGCTTTATTTTTCCCCTCATCACCTATCATAAAAGCGATCTGCCTATGGATATTGTGTAGACTCACTTTATCAAAATCTATCATATGGATCTCACCGATACCACTAGCTCCTAGGGCAAATGCTAAAGAGCTTCCAAGACCACCAGAACCAACAATGACGATCTTTTTTTCTTGGAGTTGTTGCTGTGTTTGTTCACCCCAAAGTTGTACTTGTCTGTGAAAATATTTAAGCATCACTTTCCCTTTTTTTTAGGGCATCTAAAAACCCCCACTGTCTGCGAGACTGAAGTACTTGGTTGTGACTCATATCAACAATCATAAGCTCTTCTGAGTTGCCAAGATGAGAGAGTAACTCTCCATTGGGTGAAGCCAAAATTGAGTCTCCATAAAATTGCCAGATATACTCTTTTTCTTTGTATTCACCGATACGGTTGGCTCTTAGGATGTAGCAGTTGTGTGTAAACGCACGGGTTGTGATGAGGTTTTTCCATCGCTCGTAAGACTCAAATGTAGAGATACTAGGTGTAAGGATACAGTCTATTTTTTTACCATCGAGCATCTCAAAGAGCTTGTCAAAGTGAAGCTCAAACCCACTCATAACACCAAATCGAAACCCATCAACTTTAAAGATAAGAGGTGTTTGAAGTTTTTTTACTTCATTGGCAAAAAATTTCTCCTCATTCCAGTGTGGGTAGTTTATAAGAACTTGTTGCTCATAATAAGCAGTAGAGGAGGGTGCAAACTTGGCTATGGTTTTATACACCTGCTTTTTTTTCACAACGATAAGGGGTGCTACAATAGTGAGGTTGTATGTGGTGCTGAGCTCTTTGAGTATCTTTACCTGATGGAGTGATTGCTCTTTTATCATACTTACACTCATAGTGCGAAGCTCATGAAAAAACGGGTTGAGCACATATTCACCTAAAAGGAGTACTTTTACCCCTTTTTTATTTGCTATACGGATATAGTTGTAAAGCTTTGTAGAACTCATACCTTGGGCATTGAGCTGTAAGACTGCTGCTCTCATTTATGAAGCTTTTATCTCTTGGATTTTAAGTGTTGCTTCTTCAAGCATTTTTTGAGCATCTTGGAGCTCTTGCATCCCTTTTTCGTATGCTTTTATGGAGTCTTGCAAAGTGATCTCAGGCTTCATAAGCTCCTCAAGTACAGCTTTTGCACTCTCAAGTTTTTTCTCAAAGCTCAGTTCGTTATTTTCCATCTAGTACATCCTTTAGATAATCTTCAAATTTCTCAAGTTCCACCAAAAATGCATCGTGTCCATACTCACTCTCTATGTCGATGTAGTTGTGGTTTGTATTGCCAAGTGAGTTGAGTGTATCGGCAATCTCTTTCATCTCAAAGTTTTTAAAAAGCAAATCGTTTTTAAAACTGAGCAGATGCAACTCTGCTGTGACCTTTGAGAGGGCATCGCTGAGTGTGTCAAATCCACGTGAGAGATCGTAGATGTTGATAGCTTTTGTGATGTAGAGGTATGTAAGAGGGTCAAACCATTTTGTAAAGTTGTACCCGTTATACTCAAGATAGCTCTCAACTTGAAACTTTCCAAAAAGCTCATAAAGCCCATCGGTGCGTTTGTACTCTCTGCCAAACTTCTCACTCATAGACTCATGCGATAAAAAGCTGATATGCCCAGCCATACGCCCCACTGCCATACCACTAAGCCCTTGCTCTTTTATAACTTCAGGGTCATAATAGCCTTGTTTGAACTCCGGGTCTTTGAGTATCGCCTCTTGTGCGACCTTGTTAAATGCAATGGCCCATGGTTGTGTTGCATGTGTGGTTGCCATCGCTACGAT
>JAMORZ010000170.1 GCA_027063295.1 Sulfurimonas sp. | reverse complement strand
AGTAAAATGCAACCAAAAATGCAGTGATAACAAAAGAAGCTACCATCACCCCAACACTCTCAGTCATGTAGCTCATCTCACGAGGATGGACAATCTTTAAGAGTGCTTCATAAAGTATAAAAAGGGCTGAAAGGGAGATAACTACCCCTTCAATGACAGCTGCAAGTGGTTCTATCTTGCTTCGTCCAAAGTGAAACTGATCATCTGGATCTTTCTCTGAAGAGTTGAGTGCAAAGTAGTTAAAAAGTGAAACTGTAAGATCTAAAAAACTATCTATTGCAGATGCCAAAACAGCAATACTTCCACTCAGTATTCCAACTGTCATCTTAAGTAAAACCAATACTGCAGCAACCGATGTGGAGACAACCGTTGCTTTTTTCTCTAAACGCATAAACATTCCTCAAGTTATTTTGATACAATTATAGTAAAATTTAGATAAAGTATAAAATGAAGTTAGAAGATATAAGAAAAGAGCGACAAAAATGGATGACATGGAAAAACATAGCACCACTTCGTGAGGCACTTGAAAAACTAAAAGATGTAGAGTGCAAGGTTGTATGTGGGGATGTTGTTAAAATAGAGGGTGATCTTGATGAACAAATGGTTTATAAAACTGCCAAAATGCTTATGCCATGGAGAAAAGGTCCTTTTGAGATAGGCAAGACATACATAGATAGTGAGTGGCGAAGCAATGTCAAATACAATCTGCTTCGAAAACATTTTGATTTAAAAGATAAACGAGTTGCCGATATAGGGTGCAACAACGGTTATTATATGTTTCGTATGTTAGAAGATGAACCAAAGCTTCTTGTGGGGTTTGATCCTTCACCACTTTATAAAACACAGTTTGATTTTATCAACCATTTTGTAAAGAGTGATATTGTTTATGAGCTTTTGGGTGTTGAGCATGTTGAGTTTTATGAAGAGAAGTTTGATACTATCTTTTGTTTGGGAGTGCTTTATCATAGAAGTGATCCAGTAGCGATGCTCAAACAGCTCTACAAAGGGCTTGATAAACAAGGGGAAGTGATACTTGATACTTTCTATATAGATGGGGAAGAGGAGATGGCACTCTGTCCAGAATCAAGCTACTCAAAGATACCAAATATATACTTCGTTCCAACCATAAAAGCACTCAAACACTGGTGTTTGCGAGCAGGATTTTGTGAGTTTGAGATACTAGAAACTATGGTGACTGATGAGGGTGAGCAAAGAAAAACAGAGTGGATCGAGGGGCAGTCTTTAGAGGACTTTTTAGATCCAGAGGATACTACTAAAACTATAGAGGGCTACCCAGCTCCACAAAGAGTTTATGTGCGACTGATAAAGGATAAAAAATAATGATACCACAAGAGCAGACAAATGAAGATGAATTAGAGTTAAATGATTATCGTGAAGAGGAACAGGTTATTATCAAAACTCATGAGCGAATCAATCAAGATCTCAATGGTGAGGTGATTAAGATTGAACATGGCTATGTGGAGTTGCGTTTGACAACTATACCAGAGATGGTTGCAGATGATATTGGGCTGATTCATGGTGGATTTATCTTCTCAGCTGCAGATTATGCTGCGATGCTTGCAGTCAATGAAAGAAATGTAGTTTTAGTTGGAAGCGATTGTCAGTTTCTCTCTCCGGTAAAGTTTCACGATGAGGTGAATTTTATTGCCCGTGTTCGTCATAAAGAGGGGAAAAAACGTAATGTGCATGTAGAAGCGTATGTTTTAGATATCAAAGTGTTTGAAGGGGAGTTTAAAACAGTTATTACCGAAAAGCATGTTTTAAAATTGAAACTCCTTGATGATGCAGATATAGATGAAAGAGAAGGTTCATTAGATTAGAAGTTTGACCTCACTTTAATGAAACATAGAATATAATCTTTTTTAAAAAAATAAAAGAGAGTTTATGAAGCCTATTCAACGAGTTTTAGAAGCCATAGAAGAGATCAAAAAAGGCAATATGGTCATCATGATAGATGATGAAGATAGGGAAAATGAAGGGGATTTGGTTTATGCTGCTGCATTTTCTACTCCTGATCATGTAAACTTTATGGCAACGCATGCAAGGGGACTTATTTGTGTTGCACTCTCGAAGCAAACTGCAAATAGGCTTGAGCTAAATCCAATGGTAAGCTCAAACACTTCCTCGTATGAAACTGCATTTACTGTTTCTGTTGATGCTAAGGATGCACTCACTGGTATCTCTGCAAAAGAGAGAGATGATACTATTAAAATCTTGGCAAATCCTATATCTCATGCTGATGAGCTTGTAAAACCTGGTCATATTTTCCCACTCATCGCAAAAGATGGTGGAACACTCATTCGTACAGGGCATACGGAAGGGAGTGTTGATCTTTGTCGTCTTGCTGGATTGAGTGAAGCGGGTGTTATCTGTGAAATCATCAAAGATGATGGAACAATGGCACGAAGAGATGATTTGGATATTTTTGCACAAAAGCATAATCTAAAAACAGTATTTATCTCTGATATCGTTGAGTATCGTCTTGCAAATGAAAGATTGATCAAAGAGATAGATGTAAGTGAGATCAGTTTTTTCGATATGGATGTAAAACAGCATAGATTTGAAGATCATGATGGGGTAGAACATACAGCTATCTCTTTTGGTAGTGTTGATGAAGTGACAAATGTACGTGTTCATAATGTGATGCCAGATCAAGAGTTGCTTTTAAATCAAAAAAAATATAAAAACCTCATTAGCTCAATAGAGTATCTAAAAGAGCATAACGGTTTACTTGTGTTTATCAATAAAACACAACATCAAGATAATTCAGCACCAAAAGAGTTTGGGATTGGTGCTCAGATTATTAAACATTTTTGTGTTGAGAAGATGAATCTTCTAACATCCACAAAGCAGTTTGACCTTGTTGGTTTGAGTGGATTTGGACTAGAGGTGAATGAGGTGATCGAACTCTAGTAAACTATGGAAAGTATGACACTCCCATAGCCATGTTTGATCTTTTCCGCATGGTAGTGTTTGGTGTGCTTTTGGTAGTAATAATCCAAAACAAAGTGTTTATAACGTGATGTAAATCCTGCACCTGCACTAGCAACAAAATAGTTTTTTTCTACAGAATGGCTATCACGAAATGTATTACCATCTAGAAAAATATCACGAGCAATACCGCTGCCACTTACGTTGAAGCTAAAGGCAAAACTCCAATCATCATAAAGTTTGTTTGTATTATTGTAAGTGTTAATACCTGTTTCACTCCCAGTTGAGATGGTACTCATCCCAAAATCTTGAGGAAGATTCCAGCCTATTCTAGCACTAATGCCTCCAAGAGCTTGTAAAGAGATATTTCCCATATCAAGCTCTGTATAAGGAATCACAACAGTATCAACACCTGAGAACTTTTTTGCAAAACGCCAGTTGTGTACATATCTAAGGTTGATACCTAGTTCATTTTTAAGTTGGTTATCCCACCCTTGAGGAAGTTCTGAACCTGTAAATTTATGTACAAATTTTTGGATATTTTCAGCTTCAGAATTTGGACCTATTGCTCCAATTTGGATATAAAAAGATTGTAGTGTATCTGATGTACTTTTATGAAATCCCATCTCAAAAAAAGTCCACCCTGCATAAGGTCTGTCATCAACGATTAATTCTTGTGCAGAGATATCATAAGGGGTAAAGATTTGGTTGACAAGAGCAAAGTTTATATAAGCATCACTTAGTTTATCATTGTATAAAAAAAGATCATAAAATGGTACGTCATTTTGATCGACAGAGTATAAAAAAGAAAATTTTTCGCCTGATGAGTATTGGCCATCAGTTTGGGAAAAAAGATCATTTTCAAAATAGAGATCAAATTGTTGAAACTGCCAAGGTGTAGATGTTTTTGCTAAGAGTATTGAGAGTGTGAGAAAAAAGATAAAAATAAATTTCACAGAGCTTCCTTATATTGAAAAATTATTGTATCACAATAAAATTAAAAGTGAATTTTAGATATAATGAAGATATTAAAAAAGAAAGATTGAGAAGTTATGAGAGAGATTTTTACAAGAGAAGAGGATGGAGTTTGTACACTCATAGAAGTAGATTTAAATGCTTATGGATATAGTCAGAGATTTGGATGGTTATTGAGTATTTTTATCAAGATAGATGGAAGTGATGAAACGAAAGATGGCTATGAAGAATTTTTAGAAACAAAAGAATCTTTAATCATTGCACTAGAGCATGAAGAGAAGGCTAAATTTGTTGGTATGAGAGTTGTTGATGGTTGGAGTGAGCTCTATTTTTATACACGAGACTCTAAAGGTTATGACAACCTTGTTTCAAAGATATTAACTCCAAGTGCTTATCAGTATGAAAGTCATATTGTCAAAGATAGTAAATGGGATTTTCACTATAAGAATCTTCTTCCAACAGAGGAGGAATTAGCACATATTCAAAGTGAAAAGATTATTTTTCTTCTCAAAGAGGAGGGGGATGATATTGAGATAGCACGTGATGTAGAGCATTATCTCTCATTTCAAACACCGACACAAAAAGAGAAGTTTATTCAAACTCTTGATCGATCATTTGTATTTAAAGATGAGATAGAGCATGAAGATTTTGAAAATGCCATAGCGATACTCCATCATCAAAAAGTAACATCCTCAGAGATGAAAAAGGTTGTGCACAAGCTTTTTGAGTTACTACAACCATATCAAGGTTATTACGAGGGTTGGAGTACAGTTCTTGCACAAGAGGAAACTCTGTAGGGATGAGGAAAGTTTTTGCTATTGCTGGAGTTGTTAATTATCTCTTTGTAGTTTTTTTAAATGCTTTTACAGACTTAGGGCATAAGATAATTATACAAAACACCATCTTTAAGATCTATGATGGGAGTGAGCAGATTGTATTGACTGCAATAGTTAATGCACTTATTTTACTTCCATTTATCCTTATTTTCTCCCCTTCAGGTTTTTTAGCAGACAGATACCCTAAAAATCTTATAATGAAACACTCTGCTGCGTTTGCAGTGGTGATTACTCTTCTTATCACATTTTGTTATTATCAAGGCTATTTTTTTGCAGCTTTTTTTATGACATTTTTACTTGCTATGCAAAGTGCTATCTATGCACCAGCAAAGTATGGGTATATCAAAGAACTTTTTGGAATGAAGTTTATCAGTACAGGAAATGCCCTTG
>JAMORZ010000169.1 GCA_027063295.1 Sulfurimonas sp. | reverse complement strand
TTTAAAAGAGTGGTTAAAGTGACAAACAAAGATAAGTCCATCACAGACTCCTGTAGTGAACTCCTTTCCGACTCCGTGCAACGAAAAAAGCCCCACAACTCAACAAGGAGTTGCAGGGCTTTTTTTAACCTTCACTACAGGTCTATAACAAAATATCTATTAAATATTTTTAAAGGTACACCCCACCAACAACACAATTCTCACTTCCTATCGGGTAGTTTTTATTCATATATGGTGGTGTCATCTTTAAGTTTCTTTGCATGCGTGAAAAAAGAGACTGGTTGGCAAAATGTGTTCCACACAGTACGATCTCAGTTGCTTTTGTTTTTGATTTGAGCTCTTGTAAGATATCATTAAAGTAGTCTCCAAAACTCTCAAAGATAGAGTATGCCAAGATTGGCTTGCTTACACCAGCAACCATATATGAGATGATACTTGCTAAAAATGCAGTATTGTCAAATCTATTATCTTTGACATGTGTATCTATCTGTATGCCACCTTTTCCAACAAACTTCATCGCTTCTTTACTTACACCTCTCATAGAGGTATCATCAAGTCCAAGTATGATAGCAACTGCATCAAAAAGTTTTACATCACTTTTTGATTGTAGCTTCTCAAGGTTTTCATATACATCGGGGAGTGTTTTTTGTAAATTTTCTATCAAACGCTCAGAACCTTCACGAAGAGTTGCTATCTTCTCTAAAAGATTTTCCGATTCAAACGGTTTTGGTGGGACAACCCTTAAGATAGACTTTCCATCATAGTATAAAAAAGATGGTATCTCATCAAAATATGCACCTACACATTTTACACCAATAAGATTGTTCTCTACGATCACTGACATAAAAGATGCTTCATCAGCAAGAAAATATTTTTGGTTTTCATGATATTTTTGCATATCACCTTCAAGCACATTTGCACCCATCACCTCAACACTCTCAAAGCATTCCATCGTATCAAAAAGGATCTTCTCACCATAAGGTACACCCACCAAATCACCTGCAACACTTACAAGAGATCTTTTTTCAAAAGCATAAGAGGGAAAACTCACTCTCTCACCTGCTCCAATAAAGCGCACATCTTTATTGAGAAAAAATTTCATATCACTTTGTGCTCTTAACTCCAGGTCATAGTCCATAACCAAATCTGCTTCATGCTCCTCATCTGTCTCTTCATAAGCAATATACTCAAACCCTAGTTTTTGTAACTCAACACCAAGTAAGATAGAAAAACCATCATCAGGATACTTCACATAAGCAGTATTGGCTCCATTGAGGTTTTTTAGTTTTTCATCTTTTAATGCTACATATAAAAGTGGTCTCTCTATACTTAGAAGTGCTTGATACTCCTCTGTGATGAGTGAAAGATTATCTGTGATTGTATTGGCATTGATCATCATTAAAATCGAATCATTATTGAGATGTGAGGTTTTATAAAAAACTCTATATCCCATTGTTGTTTTTATAAGAACTTTTTTATCATCTGCCAAGGCTTTAGCTGCCACTTCAAACATCGTTCTAAAACTTCCTGCATCATTTGCATAGCGTTCAGATGTTTTACTTACCAAACGTACAGGTACACCACACTTATGGCATGAGTTTATGTGGTGTTGCTCTTTTTTTCCATATTGCTTTTGCTCTACTTGACACGACTCACAAGCAACTAAAAACTTAAACGATGTATTTTTTCTTTCGTAAGGGTACTGATGTAAAAAACTATGATTTGCACCACAACAGTTACAAGAGATAAAAGGGTAGTAGTATCTTGATGATGAAACATCAAAGAGCTCTTTTTGACACGATGGGCAAAGTCCCAAAGAGAGAGGATGATCAAGTTCAAGTTCAGGCAACTTCTCAGGTTTTACCTCATCTTCACATACACTGCTTCCTTGCAAAAACAACGATGCTGGAAGTGTTGCGTTTAACTCATCGAGTGCTTCTTGAAGAGCCTCACCACTACAAACAAAACGCAAACTCTTCTGCGTTTGTGTTATAGTTGTCAAAATATTGTATTTTCTCAAAACATTAACAACAAGATTTTGAAGATATTTTTGGGTAGAAGTTGTTTGAAGATCAAGCACAAAAGCCATAGTGAGTATCCTTTAGTGAATTAGTATTCACAGCATAGCAAAAAAGTGCTTAAGAGTTTTTTGAATGGGTATTCAGGAAGTCAAAAAGAGAAAAAGGCGTCTGCCTATTTCTCCTCTTTTACAAATTTTGAACCACCAACAACGATGTTGATATCACCCTCTTTCCAGAAGATTGTTCTCCATACTTGGTAGTAGATATGAAATGCTATCCATGCGATAATCAACCACATTGTAATGTGATGAGATATACGAACATCCATGATAGATGATGTTGGAGATGTACCTCCTATCAACCAGTTACTAACAGGTATTGTCCAATCAGTTACAAGGTGAAGCATCCACGGCCACCAGTTACCTATTGAACTTAGTCCAGATTCCAATCCATGTACATAAAGTTGTAAGCCTGTTAAAAGCATCCATGCAAGCATCAAGTGAAACACTAAGAAAAATACAGTGTTAAAACTATCTGCATGTGTCGAGTCAAAGTTTTTACGGCGGTTGAGTGTTACTAAGTTTAGAAGTACCTCAACAAACTCTTTAATATTTTGTCCCGTTGGTAAAATCTTTTTATACGGCTTTTCAAATCTTGAAAAAAAGTACATATAAGCGATAACAATACTACTAACATCAAAGATAATTGCTACCATAAAGTGAACCCATCTGTTCCATGCCATTACATATTTTGCAACAGCAGGATCAGCGATATAAGTTTGATAGTATGGATGACCAATATATAACCCTGTGATAATCGCGGCTACCATACTCAATGCAACAACCCAATGATTTAGCCTCATGTAGGTTGTCATACGTTTAACTTGTTTGTATCCTGCTTTCATTTTAAGCTCCTTAGATGCTACACTGAGTATCTATTTTATAAACACCAAGCTCTTTACCTTTTGTATCTACAACATGCACTGCACAAGCGATACAAGGATCAAAACTGTGAATTGTACGAATAATCTCTAAAGGTTGTTCAGCATTTGCTACTTTCGTACCAATAAGTGCTGCTTCATACGCTCCTAAGCGACCTTTGTAATCTCTTGGAGCTGCATTCCAAGTTGAAGGTACAACTGCTTGATAATTGACAATTTTTCCATCTTCTATCTTGACCCAGTGACCCAAACCACCACGAGGAGCTTCTGCAAGTCCTACACCTCGAGATTTTTTACTTACTTTGTCAAAATCAAAATCTTGCCAAGTGCTATCATCACCAGCTGCAACATTTGCTGCAAGTTCATCTACCCATTCCATCATAACATCAGCCATAAGCTCAGTCTCAATAGCACGAGCTGCTGTACGACCGATAGTTGAGAAAAGCACTTCAATAGGAAGATTTGCTTGTTTTAAAAACTTCGTTACATACTTAGTGATACGCTCATCTTTTGCAGCTACACCAACGATCATACGAGCAAGTGGTCCAACTTCCATTCTCTCATCATCATAGATTGGAGATTTGATCCAAGAGTATTTCTCATCAGTTTTAAGATAAGCCATACCATCTTCTTTTTTCTCTAAACCAGTATATTTAGGGTTAGTTGTTCCCTCGTAAGGGTGTTCAGGTGCACCTGTTCCCTCATACCAAGCATGAGTAACATCCTCTGCAACTTTATCTGGATCAAATGGATACACTTTACTTAAATCACCATTTTTCACTACACCTGCAGGGAAAAGAAGAGCTGATTTGTAAAAACCTGTATCATCAAGTCTAAAATCACCATAGGCCATATAGTTCAGTAGTCCCCCACCAGTACCACCTACACCTTTACCTTGCATAAGTTCAGTAAATGTTGCTTTTGTATCAGTAGCTTCTTCTGCATACATAGTTCCAGCCATATAAACATCTGGTAAGTAAGCTTGTTTTACAAACTTCGTTCCCTCTTTAAGAAGTGTTTTAAAGAGTGCTATACGAGCTGGATTTTTGATATCTTGAACACAAGTAACACCACCAACTACTATAGATTGTGGGTGTGGGTTTTTACCACCAAAGATCGCCTGCATCTTTGCAAGATCACGTTGAATATCAAGTGCTTTTAGATAATGTGCAACACCAATTAAGTTTTGCTCAGGTGTAAGTTTATAGTGCTTGTTGCCCCAGTAACCATTTCCAAAGATACCTAAACGACCCTGTTTTACAAACTTCGCAACTCTCTCTTGAATCTCTTTAAACTGACCAGCACCCTCGATAAAAGGGTTTGTTCCAGCTACTTTTGCCCACTTGATTGCTTCCTCTGAAGTTTTCTTAGGATCAGCACTTAAAGCTGAAACAACATCAACAAAATCAAGTGCATGAAGATGATAAAAGTGTACTAAATGGTCATGTACATAAAGTGCACCTTGGATAAGGTTACGAACAATACGTGCATTTTTAGGAATCGTTACATCAAATGCATCTTCAACCGCTTCGATACTTCTTTGGTAGTGAGTACCTGTACAAACACCACAGATACGCATAGCTAACAAACCAGCATCACGAGGATCACGACCTTGAAGTATAGTTTCTATACCACGAAATAGTGTTGATGATGCATACGCATCTACGATAGTGTTATTTTCATCAATAACTGCTTCAACTCTTAAGTGACCCTCGATTCTTGTAATCGGATCTACGATAATATGTTTTTTTGCCATTATGCCTCTCCTGCTTCTTCTTTTTTACCTGCTACTGCACTTGCTGCTGCATGGATACCAATACCAATACCAGCTGCCGTAAGTAAACCTAGACCAAACTCATCTACAGTTTTTTCAACTCCACCAGTTGGTGCTTTTATATGTGCATCTGCCATTGGTCTCTCATATGCATACTTATCCCAGAAATCTGGTTCAGAACAACCAATACATCCACGACCAACACCAACTGGCCAGTTTACACCTTCGTTGTAACGTACGATTGAACAGTTATTAAATGTCATAGGTCCTTTACAACCAACTTTGTAAAGACAGAAGTTGTTTTTCGCACCCTCATCACCCCACTCTTCAACAAACTCACCAGCATCAAAGTGCGCACGTCTTTCACAGTTATCATGGATACGATACCCAAATGCAAACTTAGGACGTAGAAGTGAATCTAACTCTGGAACTTGACCTGTAAGGATATAATGGATGATAACACCAACCATATTTGCAGGATTTGCAGGACATGCAGGTATATTA
>JAMORZ010000168.1 GCA_027063295.1 Sulfurimonas sp. | reverse complement strand
TAAAGTGCATGTGCTTTAGCATCTTTACCCACCAAAAGTGCAGCAGCTTTTGCCGCAGCTTCTATGAGGGTGGCCGTTTTGAGATAGAGCATTTCAAGATATTTTTGTTCATCAGAGTTAAACTCCTCTGCCATTTTTACATCCATCATCTCACCCTTGGAGAGTGCTGTAACAGATGCGGCAATGGTTTGTGCCACCTCCTTGTCAAACGCAACAAGCTCTGTAAACCCTTTAGAGTAAAGAATATCACCCAACATCACAGCTGTTTTACTTCCATCTGTTGCGTTTACAGAGGGAACTCCACGACGAGTTGAGGCATCATCTATCACATCATCATGCAAAAGAGAAGCTGCATGGATAAGCTCCACTATAGCAGCAAGAAGTGGTGCATCTTGATGCTCTCCTGCGATCTTTAGAATCAATTTGGCTCTAAGGCGTTTACCACCACTGAGCATCCCAAAAAGACGAGTTACTTCATCATAATCACATTCTTGAATAAGTCTTGCTATTTGTGTTTCTACTCTTTGCATCTTCTCACTTTTGTTTTAATTCTTCTAGTAAAATTTCCATCTTATCATCTGAAAGCATCAGATCAAATTTGGCTTCTTGTGTTTTAAAATCAAACTTTTTAAATTTAACCAGTATGTAGGGAACATTGAAGTTATTTGCTCCACGTGACTTAAGCTCCACTCGAAAACTTTGGTTTTTATGGTTTAAGTAGAGTATGTTTTGAGCTACTCTTTTATCGTAAGAGCGAAACACAACCAAACCTTTGTTTTGATACAGTGTCCACCTAAATTTAAAAAGTCTTTCACTTTTATCGTATTTTACAAGAAATTTCTTTTGCTCATCCTTTTTTAGAGAGATTTTTATCGTTTCTCTAAAATCGTTTGCCGATGTAACACCCCCAAGGAGTGCTACAACAACAAAAAGATGAACAAAAAAATGCACCTACTCACTCTTTGAAACAATCTCGCCTGTAAGTTCCATACAGAGTGATTTTGTTTTGCTCTCAACATCTGCACGTCGAGTCACCATAAGGTTTTCCACCTCACGGTAAAAATCTTCTCCAAGTTTCTCAGCCAATAAGATCTCCATAGCAGCACGTTGCGTGATAAAGTTTTCAAGATCAAACCTTACAACATCATTGTTTGCGCTAAAGATGATATCCATCAACTTACTCGCAGGTGTTCCTAAAAACACATCATCTTCATCTTCAAATAAAGCACTGTATTTACTCATACTCATATTTTTCCTTTGTATTTTTTAATATTTTGCGATTATAGCAATGTTTACTTAATGATTTGTGTGCCTACACCTTCTGATGTAAAAAGTTCAAGTAACATTGAGTGTTCTAATCGTCCATCGATAATATGTGCTTTTTGCACACCCCCATCGATCGCCTCAAGACAGGCATCTACCTTTGGTACCATACCACCGTGAATAGTTCCATCTGCTTTTAAATTTTCAACCTCATCACGTGTGAGTGAAGGGAGCAGTTCTTTGTCGTTATTAAGTACACCCTCTGTATCTGTTAAGAAGATGATCTTGTTAGCACCTATCGCTTTTGCCACATACGATGCACACAGGTCTGCGTTTATGTTAAAACCAGGATGTCCCATCTCCTCACCAGCAGCGATAGGAGCGATAACAGGCACAAAACCATCATCTATAAGGTTGATTACAACATCAGGTTTTACATTTGTGATATTTCCTGTAAGCCCCCAACGAGCAAAATCTTTTGCTTTTGCAGTGATAAAGTGTGCATCTTTTCCACTCACACCGATAGCTTTTGCACCATAAGAGTTGATAAGTGAGACAATCTCTTTGTTGATCTCACCGCTAAGTATCATCTCAGCAATACGCATCACCTCTTTGGTGGTAACACGCTGACCATCGATAAACTTCGTATCTATACTCAAGGCATCAAGCATATCTGTGATCTTTTTGCCACCACCATGAACAATAACAGGCTTGATTCCAACAAGGTGCATCAGTAAAATATCTTCAGCAAATTTCTCTTTAAGTTGTGGAGAGGTTTGAGCTGAACCTCCATACTTGATAACAACAATCTCTTTTCTAAACTCTTTAATAAACGGCAATGCCTCAAGGAGTGTTTTTACAGTTTCAATCTTAGCTTGCAATATAGTTTCCTGTATCTTTTAAATAATTTTGTTATTTTAGCCAAATTTGGTTTATTTGTTGGTAAAGTGAAGTTTTAACTCCAGATCAAGCAAAGAGAGTGGCAGGTTAAACTTCTCTATCTTGACATAGTCTTTATAGGTCACCAAAAGAGAATCTACCCCATCTTTTTGCAAAATCTCTTCAAGCTCCTCTTTTGTAAAACTGTGATGATCTTCAAAATAGTGTTTAGCTACCACTTCAGGCAGATAATCATCAAGCCTTTGTGGCCTGGCTATGGCAGTAACAAGTGACATCTTCTCTTTTGGATCTACAAGAGTTACCTCTCTGCTAAAATCTCTACCCTCTTGCACCACAAGCACCTCTTTGGCTTTCCAGAGCTTCTCTCTGTATGGTCCAGATGGTAAGCAGTGGTTATTTTGAGTAGGTACATCTATGAGGATATCTTGCTTTTTGATGTTGTGTTTGGAGTAAGCATCATCCAAAAAAACAACCTCACACCCCATCTCTTTTGCCTTTTGTATCCCCTCTTTTCTATCTTCACTCACAATCACCACTGCGTTTGGAAGTTTATGTGCATAGATCATCGCTTCATCACCACTCACCTCTACACTCTGCAGTATCTGTGTTTTATCTTTTATCACATAAAGCCCCTGCGAGGCTCTGCCATACCCACGAAGGAGTACTGCTGCGTTTTTATGCTGTTGTGCGAGTGCTGTTACAAGAGGGGTTTTACCACTACCACCCACTACAAGGTTACCTACTCCAATAACCTGCATTCCCGTATCTTGAGGCTTTGTATTTTTAAAACGCAGCCACATTACAAAACAGTAGAGCCACGAGAGGGGTAAAAGGAAAAAAGAGAGAAGTTTTTGTAAAAAAGTGGGAGCATAAAGGTAGCGTTCTACCCAAAAAACAAGTTGTGCTTTCACCAGGGTATTACACCCTTGTTTTTGCGATAGTTTTGATCGCTTTAATCACCTCTTGTACCTCATCATCACTCATGCTTGCATAAATCGGAAGTGAGAGTACCTGCTGATAAGCACGGAGTGCTACAGGATATTCATTGACTCTTAGAGAGTACTTCGACTTATAATAACTCAAAAGATGAAGCGGAATATAGTGAAGCCCTGTACCGATCCCTGCCTCTTTAAGTGCTACGGCAAATGAATCACGATTTTTATCTATCTTGATGATATAGAGTGAAAATGGATTCTCTTCATTTGACATATCTGGGATAGTTACATGATCTACCCCATTAAGTGCTTCTGAATAGAGTTGTGCGATCTCTTTTTGACGTTCTATATTTACATCTTGTGCTCTAATCTGTGCTCTTATATATGCTGCATTTAACTCACTCAAAGAGTAATCATTTCCAATATCAACCACATCGTAGATATACTCTAAAGCTTCCGCATCACGAACAATCGCATGATTAGCAAGAAGTTTTGCTCTCTCATATATCTCATCATTATCAGTGACAAGCATACCACCGTTACAGATATTTTTTTTCAAATGTGGAGAGAGGTTAAAACATACTATATCTGCCCCAGTTGAGCCTATTTTATTTCCTTGATATGTAGCACCTAAAGCATCACTTGCATCCTCTACAACTTTTATGTTGTAATCCTCTGCCATCTTATACGCTCTTTGCAGATCAACACAAGAGCCACCAATATGTGTGATGATTACAGCTTTAAGTTTTTTTGATCTATTTTCCTCAAGATAACTCTCTAATTTATCAAGGTCAATATTGTGTGTAGTCTCATCAATATCGATAAATGCAGGCTCGGCATCAAAGTGGCGCACCACTTCTGGCACATTTGGATGAGCATTAACAGAACATACAACCTTATCACCACGTTTAAGATCAAGTGCCAACATCGCAAGATGAAGCGCAGATGTTCCGTGTGATGTTGCAAGTGCATACTGAGCACCTACATACTGAGCAAACTCATCTTGAAGTTGAGCAACCTGATTGATATCATCTGCATCAAGAACATCACTTACATTTGCATGAGCTTCACGTGAGCTCTCATAGCGGCTAAAAGGTATTTTCATCATATCTCCTTAGAGTGTTATATCACGAGGATAGTTAAAATCGTGATTTAAAGTTCGTGAAGTGAGTTTTGCTATCACAGGCATCTTGCGTTTAAAATGATTACGAAAAATCTTAGAGATAATCATATCAAGCATCTTCTCATTGATCCCACGGGAGAGTACCTCCTCTTTAGAAAGCCTCTCATCTACATAAAGTTTCATCGCAGCATCTAGCTGTGCATAAGTGTAGCCTAAGTCAGCCTCATCACTCTGTCCTGCCCATAAATCCGCTGAAGGTGGCTTTTTGATGATAGACTCACTCACACCCAGATACTCAGCAAGCTCAAACACTTCACTTTTATAAAGATCACCAATAGGATTTATAGCAGAAGCAAGATCCCCATAGAGTGTTCCATACCCAAGCATCAACTCACTTTTGTTACTTGTACCTAGCACAAGTGCACTCTCACGAGCTGAGATATCAAACAGAGTTGCCATTCTCATACGTGATGAAAAGTTTCCTTTTCTCAGGTTATCTAGCTCAGGGTTCATCTGTTCGTAAGCCTTTAACATAGGCTCAATCGAGCAAATTATATTACGAAGTGAAAAATCACGACATAATTCATCAGCATCATCAAGTGAACTTTGTGATGAGTAGTGCGATGGCATTTTGACACACAATAATCTTTCACCAAAAACTTTTTGTGCCAAAACAGCCACAACAGCCGAATCAAGACCACCACTTAGTCCAACAACTACATTTTTCAATCCTGTCTTTTCAACTTCATTTTCTAAAAAAAGACCAAGATATTCTGTAATATCTGCATATTTACTCATGATGATACTTGCAACCTTTTGGATTATTGGTAGTTTGGATTATAACTTGTTTTTGTAAATAAAGTAAAAAATCAATAAAAGGAGAGAATAACTAATCGATGAAAATACTCAGTAGTACCTCATTGACCTTTGGTGCGCAAGCTAAAAACGACACGCAGGTGTCGTAATGGTCTCCGTCGGTCAGTACTCTGTACATTGACCTTTGGTGCGCAAGCTAAAAACGACACGCAGGTGTCGTTTTCTTAA
>JAMORZ010000167.1 GCA_027063295.1 Sulfurimonas sp. | reverse complement strand
ATCACTCTGTCAATATAGTTCGAGCCTTTTGCAGCCTCTATACTCCAAGCGACAAGAGGTTTTGCGGCCAAATCAAGTATATTTTTATGTTTTAGTCGTTTACTACCCCCACGAGCGGGGATAATTGCTAAAATTTTTTTACCTTTATACACTACATACCCCCATCAAAAAGCAGACAGTTTTTACACAGATGCCCATCAGGAAACTCACTCTTTTTATGCATCTCTCTTACCTCTTTAAAGGCATCAGAGTTATAAACTTCCATAAAATCATTCTCTAAAAGTGAGCCAAAATTTACTTCATCGAAGTAGTCTTTACAACAAAGCCCCAAACTTCCATCTGAATTGATATAGAGTTCTCTAAAAGGGATAGAGCATTTTTTTGTAGGTTGTTGGGTTGCATCTACCTTAAACTTAGGAGTATATGTAAGAGCATAGAGTGATATGCCATCGATAAACTCAAAGTTCTCACTAAAAAGCTCTCTAAAACCACTCTCTAGTTCCTCTTGACTCAGATCTATTACAGAAGATAAAAAGAGTTTTAGCTTAGGGTATCTCTCTTTTTTTAAACGCAGAAGTGTTTGAAAGTTTGCAACCACAGTTTTAAAATCATCTTTTTTATGCACCTCTTTATAACTCTCACTATCAAGCGCATTGATGGAGAACTTGATACTATCAAGCCCAGCTTCTATGATCTCAACAGCTTTTTTTTCATCTAAGAGTGCACCGTTGGAACTGATATAGACATAATCTATCCCAAACTCCTCTTTTGAAGCTTTAAGTATCTTTGTAAAGTCATTATTTACCAGTACTTCCCCTTTTGCAGAGAGCCCTATCTCATCACACTCCACATACTTCAAAACATTTCTCATAACTTTTTTGAACTCATCTACACTTGTTTGGTACTTGATGGTTCGCTCATCAGAGTTGGAGCAAAAACTACATTTATGGTTACAAAATGTACACACATCAAAGTTGAGTTTTTTTTTCATCTTTTGCATCTTTTACTCCCCAAACACACTAAAGTACTCTGCACGAGCTTGCTCTAGCTGTTTCATCTGCCCAATATCGAGCCAATACTCATGCACAGGAAAAGAGATAGGCTTTTTTTGCTTCTCTATCAGTGTGTCAAACAGAGTTGGCATATCGTAGAACTCATCATCGGGGATATACTCCAAAACTTCAGGGGAGAGTATGTAGATCCCTGCGTTTACATAGTAACGTTGTTTTGGTTTTTCCACTATTGAGGTTATCTCACCATCATGCTGATTTACCACCCCAAAAGGGACTTGATACTCATACTCACGCACCGCCATAGTAGCAATGCTCTCTTGCTCAAGATGAAAGTTTAAAAAATGTTCAAAGTTTACATTAGTAAGCAGATCACCATTCATCACAAAAAACGGCTCATCAAACTTCTCTCTCATTAGTGAGAGTGCCCCTGCTGTTCCCATACGCTTATCTTCATAAACATACTCTATCTTCACACCAAAACCACTTCCATCGCCAAAATACTCCCTCACAAGCTCTGCCTTGTAGTTTACTGAGAGGATAATATCTTCAAACCCATAACTTTTAAAGTTACGGATAATCGTCTCCAAGATAGGACGATTTCCAACTTTGAGCATCGGTTTTGGCAGATTTTCTGTCAAAGGTCTCAGACGTGAGCCAAGCCCTCCTACCATCAAAACAACTCTATTTGGTTTGCGAGAAGACTGGATAAGAGCTTCGATATCTTCGATACCGACAAATCTGCCATCTTTGTCCAAAATGGGGATATGGTATATCTTTTTTCCCAAAACGCGAGTGAGGATATCTTCACGAGAGTCATTGACAGAACAAACAAAAGGGTTTGTCTGCATAATCCCCCCAATAGATGCCTCAAGTCCCATACCATGCAACAATCCTCTACGGATATCACCATCGGTCAAAACACCAACAAGCTTCCCATCTTTATCTACAACAACTGCTATCTTCATCGCACCCTTATCGATAGCAAGAAGTGCTTCTTTGATAGTGGAGTCTGGATGTAGTTTTATCTTTTCTATTGTTTTCATACCATTACCATCGGTTATTTTTCATTATTTTAAAGAAACTAAGCGAAGAGTGTTCCAGATAGATTCTTTAGGTATAACATTTGCTTAAAACCTTTCAATATGCACAAAAGGATAACTATGCAACAACAGAGTGTGGAAGAAAAAGCGATACAAACCTACCAAAAAAACCTACTTTTTTTACAAAGAAGCGATCCTAAACTCTTTGAAAAACTAGAAGCACTCAATCTTGCCATAGAGAAAAACTACTACCAAGAAAGATACTCGCTTGAGTACAAAACCGAAGGGTATTTTGATGTTTTAGAGCTAGAAACAGGTAACTATCTTTATGGTTCAGACTCAAATGAGTATGCAAAACAAGTTGAACAGAGTATAGACTATAAAAAAGTTGATAACCTTTTTGAAACATTTTATAATCTTAGCTTTGACGAGGTAGATCCAAAAGATTTAGAAACAAAAGATGTTATCAAATACAGCTACTCCACAGTTGCTTCACTCATCAACTACTCCAACAAACATGCAGCAAAAACACAAACAACTATGAAAAAACTCTATAAGTTTATCTTTGTTGGAGTTGGTCTAGGGACACATATCGGTGCAGTACATGAAAAAATTCATTCAAATGTTTACCTTATCATCGAAGATGATTTGGAGCTTTTTCGCCTCTCTTTGTTTGTAACAGATTTTGAATCACTTACAACACAAGGTGCAAAAATCTTCTTTAGCATCTTTGATGAGCCAAGTGAGTTTAAAAACACTGTTCAAGCATTTTTATATGAACAGTTTATCTACAACCATTACATAAAGTTTTTTCACATGCTCAGTCACGATGAAAGAAGACTCAAAGATATCCAAAATATTATCGTAACACAAACATACCTTACATTTAACTATGCGGCACTGATGACATCTTTGCTTCGTCCTTTGGAGTATCTCAAAAATCGCTACAAGATCTTAAATATCGCAACAAGCTATGAAGATACGCCATTGACACAAAAGCCACTCTTACTCATCGGTGCAGGTCCATCGCTCGATAATAACCTGAAATGGCTTAAAGAAAATCATCAAAACTTTATCATTGTGATTGTGAGTGCCTTGATGTCAAAGTTTGAAGAGATGGAGATCAAACCAGACATCATTACCCATGTTCATGGATTTTCCGATGCTATGCCACATATTGAAAAAGTAAAAGATATGAGTTTCTTTGATGAGAGTATCTGCTTGTTTGGTGGTATGAGCTATCCTGAATTTACCCAAAAGTTTCAGCAAAAAAATGTTTACATTATCGAAGGGAGTTCACGTTATAAAAAAGGTTTTAGCGGTATCACTTCCTCAAATATAGGCTCTTTGAGTTACGGACTTTTACTCTATCTTGGGGCAAAAGAGATCTACCTTCTTGGACTTGACTTTGCTACAGACCAAAAAACAGGGCAAACACACAGTACAACCCACTCCCATACAAGAAAAGTAACATTAGAGATGAATGAAGATGTTGGCGGAAGTGTTGAAGCAAAAAATGAGATCATCGAAGTAGATGGAAACTTCCAAGACAAAGTTTATACATCTGTTTTATTTGATGCAATGAGGCGTGAATGTAATGCGATCTCAAAAACATATAAATTACCAACAACATCATCTTACAACCTTAGTGATGGAGCATATATCGATGATACTATCGCTACACCTATTGCTGAGATAAGAACTCTTGAGAAGATCGATAAAAATGAACTCTACACACAACTTCGTCAGATCTTTGATGAAAGAAGTGAAAACTTTTTAACACAAGAAGAGTATCAAGATATTAAAAAACGTATAGATTATTATAATGAAGTTATCGCTATCTTGAAAAAACATCTTCAAACGCCACATGGAGATCTCAACCAATACCACTACAATCTTTTGGGAACATTTCAAAGTATCCTCTCTGAAGAGAGTGACGATACACATACATCAGATATGAACTATATCATTACCCTCTATCTACAATTTGTCAGTGGCTATATTTTCGATCTTATCAATACAAAAGAGATTAAAAATACAAAAAAACTTACAAAACAGTTAGATAAAGTTATCATCCCTCAGATGATTAGAGTGATTAGTTACTTTAGAGATACTATGCAAGAGATAGCAAAAGAGATAGAAGTAAAATAAAAAAGAGGATAAAACCTCTTTTTTGAAAGTAGTTTTGTGTAAAGAAACTACTACTGAAGTAGTTTCATTACATTTTGTTGCACTGCATTTGCTTGACTCATAGCATAGCTTCCTGATTGTGCAAGAAGGTTATGTTTAGAGAAGTTAGCAGACTCTGCAGCAAAGTCAACATCACGGATTTGTGATTCTGCAGCTGTTACATTTACTTGAGTTACTGAGATATTTCTAACAGTTGATTCAAGTTGGTTTTGAGCCGCACCAAGTGTCGCACGAAGGTTTGCAACAGTATTGAGTGCACTATCCATCATAGAGATGATAGTCTCTGCTGATGCTTGTGTTGTAAGACCTGAAATCTGGTTAGCAAACACAGCATCCGTATTCATATCACTGATTTCAGTATCTGTTGTTTCATCTTTGTAAGCACCTACATGGAATTTGTAAGTTACAGTTGAGTCAAGTAATGTTTTACCATTAAATTTTGTCTCATTTGCAATATGATTTAACTCAGATTGTAAACGAATCATCTCTTTACCAATATATGTACGTGATGCACTGTCTTGTGTATCATTGGCACCTTGAACTGCAAGTGTACGGATTCTGTTAAGAATGTTTGTGTACTCTTCAAGTGCACCATCAGCAGTTTGGATAAGACCCATACCATCATTTGCATTTCTGATCGCTTGACCTAAACCATTAGATTGAGCAGACAATTTGTTTGCAATAGATAATCCAGATGAATCATCCGCTGCTTTATTGATACGTAAACCAGATGAAAGTGATGCTAAACTTTTATCTAGTGCAACATTGTTGTTTGTTGAATACATGTGTGCATTCATAGCACCAACATTTGTATTGATCCTAAAACCCATAACAAATCCTTTTTTTTATAATTTCAAAGGATCAAAAGCAAATACCATTCCCTCTTTTGTTATTGGAGCAATCTCATTATATTCTGCTGCACTGCGTTTGCTTGTGTCATTGCATAGCTTCCTGATTGCATCAAGAGATTGAGTTTTGAAAATCTTGCAGACTCTGCAGCAAAATCAACATCACGGATCTGAGACTGTGCTGATTCTATA
>JAMORZ010000166.1 GCA_027063295.1 Sulfurimonas sp. | reverse complement strand
CGATAAAGCGAAGTTTGATGTAGAGGGTAAAGATAGTTATCGTTTTAGCTCTACAGGTGCAGAGGTGATTGTAACAAGCCCTACCCGCACCACCTATTTTTCCCAAAGAAAAAAAGACTTAGATGAGATGGTAAGACTCTTTGATAAGTTTGATATCTTGCTGGTTGAGGGGCTCAAAAACCTCCCTCTTCCACGTATCAGTATTTTTAGAGAGAAACTTGATGAAGATTATTTTCCTTATATGAATGCTTTAGCTATTGATGAGAGTGTTTGTGTTGAGGATTACAAATTACCTGAGGATGTGGATCTACTTGATCTTAACAATACAGATGAAATTATTTCATGGATTTTAAAAAACGCAAAGGAAGTATAAAGTGAGAGATATATTTGATGCAATTCAAGCAAGTGCAAAACGTATAAAAGAAGCGATAGATATTAAAGATATAGGCTATTCGCAACAAGAAAATTCATCGGGTGAAACACAGTTGGAGCTTGATATAAAGTGTGACATGATCATCGAAGAGGAGTTTTCTCGTGTAGCTTCTATCCATACTATAGCAAGTGAAGAGAAAACTCACGAAGAGCTGCTTCACGAAGATGGAAAGTATTTTATCGCTTATGATCCACTAGATGGTTCATCACTTATCGATGTAAACTTAAGTGTTGGAAGTATATTTGGTATCTATGAGGGTGGATTTGGTGCAGATAAGATGGTAGCATCTTGCTATGTTGTGTATGGTCCACGTGTTGAGATGGTTTTTGCTGAAAATAAAACAAAACTCTACCTGCTTCAAGCTGGAGATTTTGAGTTTGTAAAAGAGATAAGACTTACCGAAAAAGGCAAGCTGATGGCTCCAGGTGGAACGCAGCAAAACTGGGCACCTTATCACAAAGAGATGATAGATGGTTTCTTTAAAGAGGGTTACAGACTTCGCTACTCTGGTGGTATGGTTCCAGATCTGCACCAGATATTACTCAAAGGTGGCGGACTTTTTAGCTACCCAGGAACAAGCGATAAACCAGAGGGGAAACTTCGCCGTTTATTTGAGGTGTTTCCTTTTGCGTTTATATATGAGAAATCTGGTGGTGAAGCGATAGATGGAACACAAAGACTTTTAGAACTTGGTTGTGCTCATGTTCATGATACAGCTATCTGCTTCTTTGGTTCTAAGTATGAAACTGCTCGTGTAAAAGAGGTGTATGCAGCAAATGCATAATGAAGAGCAAAAAGATAAGTTTGAGATCTTCTTAGAGGAGATGCTTCAAAAACTTCACACCTGCCAAGAGCAAAAAGCTCTCAAGGGTTGCAGTAACTGTGAAGCCTTTTTTGGGTGTGAACTGCGTCAAGAGTATGTCAAAGCAGTTTACAACTCTATGAGTAAGGGCGACACAGGTGGCTTTGAGTTTTAGGCTCTGTTTTGAAAACTCTAAGCCAATTTCGATAAAATAACACATTATAATTTCACAGGATACTAAATTGAGTAAATATATCACAACACCTATCTATTATGTAAACGGCGAAGCGCATATTGGGCATGCTTATACAACTTTCATAGCTGATTCTATGGCTCGTTACGAGAGACTCAAAGGGAATAAAACTTTCTTTTTGACAGGAACAGATGAGCATGGACAAAAGATAGAAGAGTCTGCACAAAAACGCAACAAACCAACTCAAGAGTTTGCAGATGAGATCAGTGCAACTTTTAAAAATCTTTGGGATCAGTTTGAGATAAGCTATGACAAGTTTATCCGCACAACAGATGAAGATCATAAAAAAGGTGTACAAAAAGCTTTTGAGATTATGTATGCTAAGGGTGATATCTACAAAGATTTCTATGAGGGTCACTACTGTGTAAGCTGTGAGACATTTTTCCCTGAAACGCAGCTTGTAGATGGTGAGTTTTGTCCAGATTGCGGTAGAACAACAAATGTAGTAAAAGAGGAGAGCTACTTCTTTAGACTCTCAAACTACCAAGACAAACTCTTGGAGTTTTATGAGCAAAACCCAGACTTTATTTTGCCACGTTCACGTATGAATGAGGTTACAAGTTTTGTAAAAGGTGGGCTTCGTGACCTCTCAGTTACACGTACCTCTTTTAGCTGGGGTGTGAAGATGCCAGAGTCTATAGGTGATGATAAACACGTGATGTATGTGTGGCTCGATGCCCTACTCAACTATGTAACAGCACTTGGCTATGGAAAAGATGAAGCAAATATGGATTTTTGGCCTGCAACAGCACAGATAGTCGGAAAAGATATCCTGCGTTTTCATGCTATCTACTGGCCTGCATTTTTGATGAGTCTTGATTTGCCTTTACCAAAACACCTTGGTGTGCACGGCTGGTGGACACGTGATGGTGAGAAGATGAGTAAGTCAAAAGGTAATGTGGTCTCCCCTAAAGAGGTAGCAGATGCTTATGGAGTAGAAAATCTTCGCTACTTTATGCTTCGTGAAGTACCTTTTGGTCAAGATGGAGACTTCTCTCAACGTGCGTTTATTGACCGTATCAACTCAGAGCTTTCAAACGATCTTGGAAACCTTCTCAATCGTATCATCGGTATGAGTGGAAAATACTCAGAGTTTGAGATAGATAGTGTAGATGTGGAAAAATACCATGCAAAAGAGTTAAACGCAGTCAATGAGGTACTTGATTCACTCGATGGTTTTATGCAAAATATGCAAACACACCGTTACCTAGAGGAGCTTTGGAAACTTTTTTCTATAGGTAATACAGCAATCACTGAGCATGAACCATGGGTAAAAGTGAAAAACGATCAAAAAGATGAAGCTTTAGCTACTGTAGCACTTGTTGCAAATATCTTAGCTCGTGCAGCTGTGATGCTTCACCCTATTATGCCTCGTACCACTGAGACTGTGGCAGATACACTTTGCTTTAGTATAGATACACAAAGTTATCAAGAACTGATTGTAGAGAAAAAGCTTCTTAAATTATTTAATATCAAAAAAATTCCGCCACTCTTTCCAAAAGTAGAAGAGCCATTGATGCCAGAAGCTCCAAAAGCAATGCCAGAAACAGAACCTCAAAAACAAGAGAAGCCTAAAAATGAGAAGAAATCAAAAGAGAAGTTTGAATCTCGTGCAAGTTTTGATGATAACCTCATTGAGATTGGACAGTTTTTTGAAACTTCACTTAAGGTGGGTACAGTGCTTGAAGCTGAAGAGGTACCAAAAAGTAAAAAACTTCTCAAACTCCAAGTAAGCCTTGGTGAGAACGATACTCGCCAGATCGTAGCAGGTATCAAAGAGTTTTATTCTGCTGAGGAGCTAGTTGATACGCAAGTGTGTGTTGTAGCAAACCTTAAACCTGCAAAACTTATGGGGATCATGAGTGAGGGGATGCTTCTTGCTGCTAAAGATGAAGATGGGTTATGTCTTGTAAGACCATCTAAACCTAAAAAACCAGGAACACCGATTGGATGAGACTAGAAAATCTCCTAGCACTTACAAATGCAAAGCTTCTTAATGAGCCTTTTGTAAAAGAGTTCAGTGATATTGTTTTTGAAGCTAAACGTGTAAAAAGGGGTGACCTTTTTATCGCGTTTGATACATCTACTATAGATGAAGCTGTGAGAAATGGTGCCTATGGAGTTGTCTTTGATAAAAATACAGAGATTATCGATGATGAGATCGCCTGGATAAGGGTTGAGTTTCTTGATGATGCTCTAAGAAGGCTTTTGCGTTTTAGACTCATCGAAAAAGATATAACAGTTTATGAGTGTGGTGAAATTACACTCAAGCTTGCACTCCAACTAGTTACAGAATCAAATTTTATAACACTCAATGGGGATATTAAAACCATCTATCATCTTCTTTGGGATCTAGAAGAAGCAAGCACCCTGCTCTTTAGCCCAAGTATCACTTCAAAAGATATTTTTACTGATATAAAACCTTTTCCAAAAAAAGGCTCTGGTGATACAATAACGATCATAGAGCAAACACTCTTTGAGACATCATTTATTTATGATAATACATACTATGAAAGACAGCTTATTTCCCCGTTTTTTATTCCATATTTAGAAGAGTTGTTTTCTTTTTTACAACGCAACAATATTGAATATAGGTTGAAAAAGTTTACACCTATTGATCACTTTGAACCTGTCTTTACCAACAAAAAGTTTGAGGTAAAAGAGTTTGGGACAAGTGATAAAGTGCTTATCTTTGAAAAAAATAGTGCTTTGATAGAAAAAGAGATATCTTTTTTACAACAACAAGCTTCATGGGCGAAGATTGTTTATATTATTCCATATGACCTTTTGTCAAATATAGAAAATGATGATAATCTACTTCCATACAGAAACAAACAAGAGATACTTAACATCCTAAGAGAACAGAATTTTCATTTTGCTTTGGTTGTTGGTGTGACAAAAGATATTTTACTCCAACCATTAAAACTTCCTGCACAAAACCCTTCTCTTTTTGATTTTAGTAGTTAAAGGCAACAAATGAACAGACGAGATTTTTTAGTAACAGCTACAACAGCATCGACTACATTAGCACTTAGTGGATGTAATGAAAACAACCGTCAAGCTATCGATTATTCAAAACACCCAAAACAGCAAGATTCACATGTAAAACATATCAATATAAATAGAAACAAAAAAACAACTATCAAACTTGCAACTTCATGGCCTGCACATTTTCCCATCATGGGAACAGGTGTTGAAAAGTTTGCTTCAAGAGTTGCGGATGTAAGTGGTGGCTCACTTGAGATAAAACTCTACCCTAAAAACACTCTTGTTCCAGCTTTAGCTGTTTTTGATGCAGCAAGTTCTGGGCAGATCGATGCGTTTCATTCAGGACCTTACTATTGGAAAGGGAAAAACTCTGCGTTTTCACTCTATAGTGGGATCCCTTTTGGATTTACAGCTGAGGAGATAAACTCTTGGATGATGTTTGGTGGTGGACTTGAACTTTGGAGAGAGCAATACAGTAAATATAACCTCTACCCTCTGTTGGGTGGTAATACTAATATTCAGATGGGTGGGTGGTTTAGAAAACCTATCAACTCCCTTGCAGATATGCAGGGGCTTAAGATGCGTATTCCTGGTCTTGGTGGAGAGGTGTTTGCAAAGATGGGAGTGAATCCTATTTTACTTCCTGCTGGAGAGATCTATACATCACTTGAGCGTGGAGTGATAGATGCTACTGAATGGGTTGGACCTGCACTTGATATCAAGATGGGGTTTTATAGAGTAGCACCATATTACTACTCAGGGTGGCATGAACCTGGTTCTATCTTGGAGTTGACATTTAACAAACAAAAGTGGAATAAGCTTGCGTTTGAGCATCAAAGCATCATCGAAGTGTGTGCAAATGAGATGAATTCATCAATGACATATGAGTTTCATTCACAAAATATAGTAGCTCTACAAAAGCTTGCTGAGCTTGATGTAAAACTGAAGAAATATCCAAAAGATGTAACAG
>JAMORZ010000165.1 GCA_027063295.1 Sulfurimonas sp. | reverse complement strand
GAGACTATAATAGGCAGCTGCGTTTGCATCTTACGGTTGGCTTCTTCACAAGCATGAAGTGCTGCTTTTATCTGAAGTGGATCTTGACATGTCTCGAGTAAAAATATATCTGCTCCACCATCGATAAGAGCACAACAAAACTCAGTATAACCCTCATACATCTCATCATAAGTGATATGTCCAAGAGAGGGAAGTTTTGTTCCTGGTCCTACACTCCCAAGACAAAAACGGGGATGCTCTGGAGTGCTAAACTCCTCACACTTTCTTTTTACCAGTTCTGCTCCAGCTTTTGTAAGCTCGTAAGCTCTTTGGCTTATGCCATACTCATCAAGTACCCAGCTAAATGAGCCAAAAGTGTTTGTGGTGATAAGATCAGCCCCAGCTGTAAGGTAAGCATGGAAAATCTCCTCCATCACCTCAGGTGCAGTGACATTGAGCAGTTCGTTACACCCCTCGTTGCCCTCCCAAGCTTCTTTTGGAATCTTATCTTCACGTTGTTGCAGTTGCGTTCCCATCGCACCATCTATGATGAGGGGACGATTTTTAATGGTTTGTAATATGTAGGTTTTTGTATCCATAGTCAGTAAACTTTATTCTCTTATTTTATAAGTGATATTCTATCAAATTGCGCCTAAAAATTTCTATTAAGCTTTAAATATGATGAATTATGTCAGAATAGTGCAATGTAAAATTTGAAAAACAGAAAAAAGGTTGCTGTTATGTTGGATAAACTTTCGATTAAAATAAAGCTGATGCTGATGGTTTTTGTACCATCTATCGTTATTTTTGTACTTTTGGCACTTAGCTCACTCAGGAGTTATGAACACTACAAGGAACTTAGCAAGATAGAAGAAGCAACAATATTGGCAACAAAAATCTCAGCGATGGTACACAACACACAAAAAGAGCGTGGAGCAAGTGCAGGTTTTGTGGGAAGTGGAGGGAAAAAGTTTATCCAGCTTCTTCCAAATATCCGAAAAGACACTGATGCAACCCGCTTTAAGATGGAGTCTTTTTACAAACGTATTGATATGTCAAAATATCCTCAAGCGATGCAGGAGAAGATGCGAGATGCGATGAAGCAACTCTCACATCTTTATGAAACAAGAAAAAATGTGAATGATCTTTCCTACTCAGTGCCGCAGACGGTAGGGTATTATACATCACTCAATGGTACATTTCTTGATACGATTGCATTTATTGCCAAGATGAGTTCTGATAAGGAGATGAGTATCACTCTGAATGCATTTGTCAACTATCTCTACTCAAAGGAGAGAGCAGGTGTAGAGCGTGCTGTAATGTCTGGAACATTTGCAAAAGATGAATTTCCAGATGGATTTTATGCAAAATTTGTGAAGTTGATATCGCAACAAGATACCTATATGAGTAGATTTTTGTTTTTGAGTGAACCACAAAGCATTGAGTTTTACAAGGCAACTGTACAGGGTGAGCCTGTTGATGAAGTTAACAGAATGAGAAAAGTAGCACTATCGAAGATGGATGGTGGTTTTGGTGTTGATGCAACTTACTGGTTTGAAACTATCACAAAAAAGATAAATCTGCTTAAAAAAGTTGAGGATTATTTAGCAAAAAGTATTCTTCAAAAAGTAGCAAAACGCAAAGCCCAAGCACAAAGTGATATGGTTGTGAGTATTGTTGCAAATGTTTTGGTGAGTGTATTTATTTTAGTTTTTGGAGGTATTGTTGCACGTGGGCTCTCATCAAGGATTTCTCAGTTTAAAGATGAGTTGGACAACATTGTCGCAACAAACGATTTCTCTCAACAGATTACACATAATGGAGCAGATGAGATTGCAGCGATTCAGATTGCGGCAAATCATACCATTGGGGCTGCAAATGAAGCTATCCAAAAAGCGAACTTCGCACTTGAAGATGCGAAGAAAAATGAGCAAAAAAGTGCAGAAGAGCTAGAAAAAAACAGACTGACTCTCTCTTTGACAGAGTTGCTTAACGATGGAACAATCTCTGGTATGGCATCTATCCAGGGTGATATGACATCCAATATAGAAGCTTTAGAGGTTATCAACAATAAAAATGCAAAAGCTGAAGAGACTGTAGAGGATGTGAAAACATCTACACAAAAGATGACAGACTCACTCAATGGTATCTCAGAAAAGATGTACCAAAGCAAAGAGAATACAGACCAGCTTAACAGTAGTGTTAGTGAGATTACCAATGTGATTGCTCTTATTAAGGATATTTCAGACCAGACAAATCTCTTAGCACTCAATGCAGCCATTGAGGCTGCTCGTGCAGGTGAGCATGGTCGTGGTTTTGCTGTTGTTGCTGATGAGGTGCGTAAACTTGCAGAACGTACCCAAAAGGCGACAAGTGAAGTGGAAGTAAATATTAATCTGCTTAAGCAGAACTCAGCAGCAATGCAGGAGATTTCTGAGATAATGGAGGAGGAGATTGGTGACTCTCTTGAAAAACTCGAGGTGTTTAATGAAAGTCTTTTCTCCTTGGTTGATAACTCTCATGATATACAACAAGCAAATAAAATTATCAGTGACAAGATGTTTTTAAATCAGGCAAAACTTGACCATATTATATTTAAACTTGATGGTTACAATACAGTGTTTAAGGGTGAACATAATAAAAATGTTACATCCCATACTGAGTGTAGATTTGGTAAGTGGTACACATCAGAAGGAAAAGCTATCTTTGGTGCTGAGAGTGGGTATGCGAAGATTGATGCAGCACATAAAACTGTGCATACAAATGTAAGTAATGTGTCAAAACTTCTTAAAGATGGAGCAGTGAAGAATGCCGATGGTATCATAGAGTCGTTTAGAGAAGCAGAGGAGAAATCAAAAGAGCTTTTTACTATTTTGGATGATTTAACACATGGAAGATAAAATTGACGAAATAAGTAAACATACTATTGACTTACTTCGTCAAATATGGTTATAATAACGATGAAATTCAAGAATATGAGAGGTTTTATCGTTAAATGGTGATTACATATATACGACCAGATAAGAACTTCGATGCTGTTCATGAACAACTCCAACATATAAACTCTTATGCTATGGCTAATAATTTAACCATAGATGATGAGTTTATTGACTATACTTCACAAAACAAACGTCTCAGTGAGCGTAGTGATGTTACGACGTATTTTCAGTCAAAATCCCGATCTACTCTTATTGTTTATGATGTATGGGTACTTAGTACCAATATGGAAGATGTGGTTCAGATGTTTTCCTGTCTTTTGAGAAATGAATACAGTGTCCATTTTGTAAAACAATCAGTTGTAATTACACATGAAAGTAGTGTGATGTTGGTTTTAGGACTGATTGACCAGTTGCGTCAAACATTGCAAAGTGAAATGAAACGTGTGATTGGCCGCCCCAAAGGGAGCAAGTCAAGTTCTAAGTTTGATGTGTATATTAGTCAAATAATAGCCTACATCAAAGAGGGGAAAAGTGTTAGTGAAATGGCTCGCCTTTTAGAGGTAAGTCGTAGTTCACTCAAAGACTATATAGAATCACGTGAACTTAAGCAGGTTGCATTTGGGTCTCTGCTACCAGAAGCACCAAAAGATGCTGAAGAACAAGTGATCAATACAATAGTATGTCCAAATTAGAAAGGAAAACAGAAGAATGAGTACAGAGAAGAAAGAAGGTATTAAGATACCGACACCTTGGAGAATCAAACGTTACATTGCATACACAATGGCAACTATTATGATTTTGGTGTTACCGTGGATAGAGGTAAATGGAAACCATATTTTCCTCTTAAGTTTTGATAAGATGAAGCTACACCTTGCATTTATCCAGTTTGATATGCAAGAGCTTTATCTTATGCCGTTTTTACTCATGTTTATGTTCTTGAGTATCTTTGGTATGACAGTTGTTGGTGGACGTGTATTTTGTGGATGGGTATGTCCTCAAACTACTTTCCGTGTTATCTATCGTGATTTGATCGAGACAAAACTTTTAGGTCTTAGAAAACGTATCAAAAACAAACAAAAAGAACCTGATATGTCTAAGCCTGAGAACAAAGTAAAAAAAGTTATTGCTGTTCTTATTTGGACTGTTTTAGCACTTATCGCTGCATCTAACTTTATGTGGTTCTTTGTTCCACCTGAAGATTTCTTTGCATACTTACAAAACCCAGGTGATCACATGGTACTCATCGGTGCTGTTATCGGTACTGCTGCGTTTCTTATCTATGACATTGTATTTCTTAAAGAGAACTTCTGTATCTATGTATGTCCTTACTCTCGTGTTCAATCGGTTCTTTACGATGAGCATACGGTTATGGCACTTTATGATGAGCATAGAGGTGGTAAGATCTACGATGGTCATGAGAAAAAATACTCTAAACAAAAAGATATCGTTGCTGAGCAACCAAATGCAGAGTGTACTGCTTGTGAATCTTGTGTGACTGTATGTCCTACACATATCGATATCCGTCAAGGGCTTCAACTTGAGTGTATCAACTGTTTAGAGTGTGTTGATGCTTGTACAACTGTTATGGGTAAACTTGGTAAACCATCTCTTGTAACATGGTCAAGTGATTATGAGATTGTTGATAGAAAAGGTAAGACAAAATACTTTAGACCAAAAGTTCTTGCTTATATGGGACTTCTTGTTGGTATCTTGATCGCGCTTGCATTTATGAGTTCAACAAAAGAGCATATGCTTCTTAATATCAACAAAGAGACTCGTCTGTACTCAGCTCACCATACTCCAGATGGTGGATTTAGAGTTGATAACTCGTATGTTTTCTTATTGCAAAATACTGAAAATGAACCAATGAAATTTTTCTTTGAAGTTATCTTACCAAAAGATATTAAAGGTAAAATCGAGATTGTAAAACCTACAAAACCATTTAGAGTTGTACCAGGTACGAAAAAGAAAAAAATCGTTACACTTAGAACAACTGATATGCTTGTAGAAAATGATAGAAAAGATACTATCATCCCTATTACTATCCATGCTTATGCACTCGACAAAGATGGTAAGAAAAGCGAAAAAATCTCAGTTATCCGCCACTCAACATTTGTGTTCCCTAAAAAGAGCATTTTAAAGCAAGCGAAGTAACAAAGATTTAATCAAATATAAGATAAACTCCTAAAAAACTTTCTTTGGAGTTTATCGTGAAAAACAAAGCCTTAAAGTTTCTCCTTTATTTCGTTAGTGTCTATGCGCTTTTTGGTTTTGTTATTCTCCCCTACATACTCAACTCACAACTCAAAAGCATTGTTAAAGAGCAAACAAACGCAACTCTTGAGTGTCAAAGTATCTCTTTTAACCCTTTTTTACTTAAACTATCTCTTCATGATCTTGCCTTGTTTAACCTCAAACAAGAGAAGCTCATAGAGTTTAAAAAGTTTGAGGTAGATTTTGAAGCTTACTCTTTACTTTCAGGGGCAACCCATTTTCAAAAAATAGCCCTCATTGAACCAAAAATTTACATAGAATACCACAAAGACAAAACTCTCAACC
>JAMORZ010000164.1 GCA_027063295.1 Sulfurimonas sp. | reverse complement strand
TAGAAGATGATAAAGAACTCTATAGTATCTTAAAAGCAAAGCTTACTAAAAAAGAGCTCAAACTTTTTGCGATGGATACAGCAAAGAGTGGTGATGAAAAACTCAAAGAGGAGTTTGGTTATAGCGATGAAGCGCTTGAAAAAGCAAAGTTTAAACTCTATAAAAAGCTTATTCAGGATAAAACTCGCCTCTCATTTCGAGCGGGTGGAAGTTACGAAGAGTAGAAGATTATTTGAGAATAATCTTAAAGCTCACTCGTCTTGATAGGGCTTTGTCTTCATGGTTCGCAACCATCACTCTTTGTGAGTAGCTCACACCACTCCCTTTGAGCAGCTGTGTGAGTTGTTGCTGCGTTTTATGGTTTTGTCTGGCAAAAATATAGCTTAACACGGCAAAAGATCTCTCAAGAGAGAGTTTTGAGTTGTTGAGATATCTTTGTGTAAAATCGACCCCTCCCCATTCACTTGATGTATGTCCACAAATCTCTAAGGTTTTTATCTGTGTTTTGTATTTTGTTATAAAAGAGCTGAGCTTATCTCCAAAACTGTCTAAAAATATTTTTTGTTTTTGTGTGAGTTTGTATTTGCCAACAGCAAAGTAAAGAGATGGATCAGTAAGCGTGATAGTGAGATCTTCTTTGATGGAGATGAGCCCTTTTTTTATCTCTTCTGCAAAGAGTTTTTGTAAAAGCACAAGGATCTGTGGAGTACTTTGTGGCTTTTGTGCCATAGTGCCATCTTTGTTGAGTTTTGCTATCCACATATTTCCCTCTTGGGAGTTTGCGTTTGTGTAGATACCAGCTGCTGCTGCTTGGGAGTTATGTAAGATTGTTACTGCATTAAACACATCATAGTTATCTGAACCGAAGTGTTCTTTATTGAGAAGTACTAAGTTTGAATTAAAAACCATTGTAAGGGCATCTGTATTGTATGTATCTTTTACATAACCAACACCAAGTAGTGTTCCATCAGAAAATTCTTTAATATCATTGAGTGCAGATGGATAAGTTGTATGGATATATTTATCTATGAGTACATTTTTATACAGATCAAATTTGATAATACGAATTTGTTCTTTTTGCATTGTATCTTCTTGTGAAAGTAGCGCAAGGAAGTTGTTATCTCGTAGTCTTATAATTTTATGTGGAATTGTTAAAGTTTCATTATTGTAATGTTTGAGCCAAATCTTATTTCCATTTTCTGTTATGCGCATGAGGGTTACATTTTTATGTCTATCATAAGATGTTGTAGAGATCACGATTATACTTCCATCATTAGCTTCTACTGCATCTATTCCTCTATCATCATACTTAGTACCATACTTTTTACTCCAAAGTTTTCTTCCATCTTTTGAAAAGCGCGTTAAGAAAATATCGTTGAGTCCAAGTCCTGTTTCAAACATAGCATCATGTGTAGAACGTGAAGTGATAGAAGATCCTATGGTAAGTACCCCACCATCACTTAAAAGAATAAGATTGTTCATTCTGTCATAGTTTTTTGTACCAAATTCTTTTGTAAAGATGTTGTTTCCTAAACTATCAAGTTTTCTAACTATTAAGGAGCCATCAAGTGTATACCCACCAATAAAATATCCATTTTGTGGTGTTTTCACCACTGCAACAGCTTCGTTAAACCTTGGAAGAGTTGCAGACTTAGATAAGAGAACATCTCCTTGTGAGGATATTTTAAGAAGATGCATTTGCGAACCGTGAGTTTCTGAATGATGTGCTAAATAATCAAAGGCATTATAATATGTTTTTTGTGTATCTTTAGTGTGTTGAAAGTTTCTAGAAAATCCAACTGCAGATATAGATCTGTCATAGTCTTCTGTAATATCTAGAAGAGCATCATTAAAAGGTTTGTTAATAATTATTGAAAAGTCATTTGTCTGTGCTAAGAGAGAAAATGTAAAGAGAAAATAGATAAGGTGTTTCATAAGACTACTTTTTAAGATGATTGTAGCAAGAAATATTCCTAATAAAGATGAAGAAAATATTTTAAAGAAAAAGCCCCATAAAGGGACTTTTGAAAACCTATTTTAGGTTTTCAAATGGTGCAGTTACAACTTGCTTACGAGTTACAGTGTATGGAACTAAAGCAGCTGCACGAGCACGTTTGATCACTGTTGAGATCATATCTTGGTGACGTTTACAGTTACCAGTTAAACGGCGTGGCATGATTTTATATCTTTCTGAAAGTGAAAAACGGATGTTTGCAACATCTTTGTAATCCATAAAATCAACTTTTGCTTCACAATATTTACAATATCTTTTTTTGTATTTTCTTTTTTCTGACATGTTATTACCTTTTTTGTTATTTATTGTCTAAAACGGAATTTCATCTTCATCTATATCGTATGAGGGCACATCTGCTGGATTTGGCATTTGGCGACTTTGCTCAGCTGCTTGGTTGTAACTTGGCTGTGGAGCTTGTTGCTGTTGAGGAACAGGTTGCCCATAGCTTTGTTGCTGTTGCTGAGGTGCTTGATAAGCTTGTGCCTGACCTTGAGCTGGAGCACCATAAGTAGGAGCAGTTCCCATTGCTTGGCTGTTATCCATATTCGAAGGTGCATTATATCCACCTTGATTGTCACTTTTTGAATCAAGCATTTGCATAGTCTCTACGATAACAGAGTGTTTAGATCTTTTTTGTCCGTTTTGGTCTACCCATTGTTCAAAGCTTAATCTTCCCTCAACTAGAATTTTACTTCCTTTTCTGAGGTATTGGTTGGCAACTTCAGCACTTCTACCGAAAAATGTAATATCCACAAAACAAACTTCCTCCTTCTTTTCACCATTACTGGTAAATTTACGGCTTGTAGCGATCGCAGTTTTTGCGATACCCATACCACTTTGAGAGTAGCGAAGTTCGATATCACGTGTTAAGTTTCCAACTAAGATGATTTTATTAAACATAGGTTTTCCTTTTTAGCTCTTATAGAGTCTTACTCAGCTGCTGCTTCTGTAGTTGCTTCAGCTTCCTCAGCTGGTGCTTCTTCTGCTTTTGGAGCTTCAGGAGCTTTGTTTGCTTTTTCAACAAGACCGTTCCATGCAGCTACTTCACGATTTGTATCATATTTGATAGTAACAAAACGAAGAAGGTCTTCGTTAATACGGAAACGTCTTTCAATTTCAGCAATTGCAGCTGGTGCTACACTATAATAAACAACATGGTAGTAACCACGCTCATTTTTTTCAATTGGGTATGCAAGTTTTCTCATCCCCATTGTGTCTCTTGCAGCGATTTCGCCACCGTTTGAAGTGATTACCTCTTCTATAGCATTGATGCTAGCTTGAATCTCTTCTGCTGTTAATGTAGGTTTTACGATTACTAAGTTTTCGTATTTTCTCATATAGTATGATCTCCTCTTGGTATATGCCTGTTAGGCGAATGTTTCCCTTTCGGATCTAAATATAGTGTCAGTATTGACATTACAAAGAGAAAGGAACTCGCGATTATACACAAAAGTTACTTAAACTTTTCTCTTGTTTTATATTTTTGACAAAATGCCATGAAAATCTTGTTTTTATTTTTCTTACGATATAGTTACAAAAATTTTAAAGATAGTAGTGATGGCAAAGAAAAAAAAATTAAAGAAAAAATCTCATAAAAGTACAAAAATACTCACTTATGTGGCATGGTTTTTATCGATCATAGCATTGGCATTAAGTGGGATTGTTGCAGGGTACTATTTTGGCTATGAAAATGGTAAAACTGAAGTGATTGCTAAAGAGAATGTAGAAAAAGAGAAACGTCTTGCTTTATTGCAAAAACTTGAAAAGAAAGTGAAAAAAGATGAGAGTGTCAATAAACGCCTACAAGAGGTTCTGCAAAAAGAAGAAAAGAAAAGATATACTTCCGCAGCTCATGAACTCGATACAAAAAGTTTAGCAAAACCACCAAAACCTCAAAAGCGAAAAGTTGTTCATACTGCAACAAAGCCTAAGCTTGCAATTATTATTGATGATGTTGCAACTCGTTCGCAAGTAAAAGCTATCAAACAAGTTGGCATACCTTTAACTATGTCTTTTTTACCACCAAGTAAAACTAGACCAAACACGCAAATACTTGCAAAAAATGAAAAAATATATATGATCCATTTGCCAATGGAAGCACTACATTGGAATAAAGAGGAACCATTTACACTTCATGTAGGTGATTCACAACAAAAAATTTCACAGTATATTGCAGATTTAAAAGGATTATTCCCACGTGTAAAATTTATAAACAATCATACAGGAAGTAAGTTTACTGCAAATGAGATCTCGATGAATCGTCTTGTTGTAGCACTCAATGAGAATAAAATTAGTTTTATAGATAGTAGAACAACAGCACAAACAAAAGCACCTAAAGTGATGAAAAATTTTGGGTTAAAATATATGGCAAGAGATGTTTTCTTAGATCATCATATGGAAAAGTCCTATGTACTAAAGCAGATTAAACTAGCTGTAAAAACAGCAAAACTCCATGGAACAGCAATAGCAATAGGGCATCCTCATCCAAATACACTAAAAGCTTTAAAAGAATCAAAAGCTATTTTACGTGAAGTAAATGTTGTTTATATAAATAGATTGTATTAGGCGGGAATGATGCAATACAGTGGTACAATAATTGAACTGCAAAAAATGAAATCTTCCCCTAAAACTATATACTTACGAGGTAAGAAAAGTTTATTAGAGAGCAAAAAGATTAGCATTGTAGGGAGCAGAAAACCTACAAAATATGCAAGAGATATGATAGCAAAGGTAGCACAAGCTCTTTCAGCAAGAGGAGCGTGTATTGTTAGTGGAGGAGCTATGGGGATAGATGCGATAGCACACAAATCTGCTGGAGTGTCATCAACCATCGCTGTTTTACCATGTGGACTAGAACATAAATATCCATCTGTAAATAAAAAGCTCTTAGAAGAGATTGAGATTAATGGTTTACTGATGAGTCAGTTTGAACCAGATTTTAAGGCTACACCATGGAGTTTTGTTGTAAGAAATGAGATTGTAGTAGCATTAGGTGATGTCTTAATTGTTGCCGAAGCAGATGAGGGAAGTGGAACACAAAGAAGTATTGAGTTTGCAAAAAAGATGGGTAAAAAGATTTATGTACTTCCTCATAGAATAGGTGATAGTTCAGCAACACAGAGACTGCTGGCAAAGGATGAGGCTGAAGCGATTTATGACATAGAAGCCTTTGCAGATATGTTTGGAATGGTGCAAAATTCAAAAATGGAAGAGAAGGATGATTTTTTAGTTTTTTGTAAGAAAAATCCATCTTATGATGAGGCGATTCAAAAGTTTTCCAGTAGAGTTTTTGAAGCAGAGCTTAGTGGTGAGATAGAGGTGAAAAACTCAAAAATCTATCTTACAAAATAAGCATTGCATCGCCATAAGAGTAAAAACGGTACTTCTCTTTGATAGCTTCAGCATAAAGCTCTTGCGTTTTTTCTAGCCCAACAAAGGAAGCAACCAGCATCAAAAGAGTTGATTTTGGTAGGTGAAAGTTGGTAAGAAGATGGTTCACTCTGCTTGGTTTATTG
>JAMORZ010000163.1 GCA_027063295.1 Sulfurimonas sp. | reverse complement strand
GTCAATATATTCACCATTACTCTCTAGTCCATAATCAAACTCAAAATTTGAAGTTTTAATATTGATCTCAACTTCAAGCATCTCATCAAGTTTAGTAACAGTGTCAACTTGTGATCCGATGTAAACGCGTTCAAACTTTTCGATCTCAAAAGCACGTTTTGCATAAGTAAGGATATCGTTGATATTAGCAAAGAGTTCTTTATAAAGTTTAATAAAGTACTCTTTATAGTCACTTTGTGTTTCTTTAAGGCTTTCATTTGAGAAGAAATTTAAAAATTCACTATACTCAATACGCTCACCATATAATTCACAAAATTTCTCATGCATCTCTAAAAAAGAGTATTTGATCGATTTTGTAAAGATAAAGTTTTTATCATTGTAGATTGTTACAAAAGCATCATTCTCTTGAAAATAGATAAAACAGTGTGCCCCACTGTGTTCAATAATCTCTTTGGAATAAAGAGTTTTAAGTAAAAGGGGTAAAGGTATAATAACATCGATATATTTTATTTTTTCAACGATTGGTAAAAAAGTTTCAGTGAGTCGTAGAGGATCTACAACAAAGGCATGAAAGTATCTGTTTTCCTCATCAAGTGTTTCAAACGATTCTATATATTGTAGTTTATATTCTAGTGCTTGGTCAAGTCCCAAATCATCATACATTTTACTGTTGATGGCATCGTAAACGTCTTCATCAGGAATATTTTTACTAACAGCAATCTGAGCAGTGATAAAATCGCTCGTATTTAAAAAAGAGATTGCAAATTGATCTTTGGAGAATTCCGGTGATGTTGTCTGTGTGATAAAACTTGAAATTCCAGTAAAATATGTTTCACGATATGGGTTAACTGAAATGACACTGGAAAAAGTATTTTGTTCTGTTTTACTCATTAACTACAATCCTATCTGAAATGAACCATATTCATGGAACAAAATTCATCGTTTTTATAAAATTCAACCCTATAAACTTTATTGTGTCTATCAACAGAGTACTTTTTATTTAAGTCTTTTAAAGCAATCCTGATACCACTTTCATTTTCAACCCCTTTGGAGTGAAAACCAATAACATTTACACGATACCCTTTTTTCTCTAATACCTTAAAATCGTCATTTACAAAAATATCTGTAGCCTTTTTATAAGAAACTATCTTGTGATCTATCTCATAAGAAAAGCTTTCAGAACACTCATGCGCTATTTTAAAGTACTGAGGCTTTAGTGTTGTGATTTTTTTATTGCCAACATACACTAAGTAATTCCCCTGTTTTCTTTTCAAACTACCCAAAGGGTGAGTAAATTCAAACAGATTACCTTTTGATTTTATCGGAACAAACCTTAAAGTGCTTTTTATATCACTCAAATTAAGGGAAATATTACCATTTATGTTTAATCTTCCATAATCTTTGATGATTTTTGCTATCTCTTGTTCTGTAAATGTGAAATCTCGTGAGTATTGTATACCCATAATCTTCATAAACTCTTCAATGGCAAGGAGTTGATAGAACACTTTATGTGAAAGTTTAGAGAGGTTTTTACTCGTTTCAACTGCAAAAGCAGGTTTGTCATTTGTTACGGCAAAATATGTAAGAGAGAGCTGCATCGCTTCATCATCATACTTTGTTTGAGTATTTTTTACATTAAAACTATGATGTTTTTTGAGTAGTTTTTTGTTGATATTCTCTTTAACACGTGAGGCAATTGTATTTAAGTTTCCAAATTCTTGATTCTCTTTGAGTTTGCATTGGTCAATTACACAAGTTTGCCCCCATGCATTTGGATTAAAGATACTCCCTTTATTCTCTTTTCTGTAAAATCCATGCCCATCATGCAAGTTAAGCACTAAAGAGACATTTGGAGAGAGAATGATCTTTTTTATCTCTGTAACAATTTTTTTATCTTTATCATTTTTTTTGATAGAAGCAAATTTCCTGTTCATATCTCCGTGGATGCCACGTTTATTTGCCTGAATACTAGATTTATTAAGATTTGGAACAATCCAGAGGTTCTTAGAAAGAATGGTGTAGTGTGTCGCTAAAATACTTGCTGCGAAATATCCTCCTGGTTCATTACCATGGATGCCACCAATCACTAAAAGTGTAGTGTTTGAATCAGGAGTCTCTTTTTTTATAAGCTGAATATCTCCAGACAAAATTGAAAATACTAAGGAGATAGAGAGTAAAAATCGAATCATTCAATACCTACTTTTCAGTAATGATTTTCATACTATCATCTACAACTCTAACAATAAGTACTTTATCTCCACTAAAAGAGAAGCTGTTTGATTTGTATTGTTCATTGAATGTGATTTTATAGAGATTCTCTGTACTAGGATAAGGGATTACATTGATATTTGTAAAAATGATCTCTTTTTGCTCTTTTTTGTTAAAGATCCTTTTTTTGTACTTAGTAAATTTTTCAAGGTTCATACCATCAAAACGTAAGAATTCTTTGTCATAAAAAGAGAGATACCCTTTAAGGTTATTGTATGTCCAATCATATCTCCACTGATAGAGTGCACTTAAAAGAGAAGCTAATTCCTGTTTTGAAACATCTTTTCCTACTTCATCTTTATTGATAATTAGTACAGTTTTATCAATATCAATATGTCTGTCTAAACACTTGATGCTATTGTTTTTTATTGCTATACAACCTTTTGTAAACTCATCACGCTCTTGCTCTGTTGGAAGACCGTGTATCCAGATGCCTGAGCCATTTTTATGGCGATATTTATCGTATAGATTTGGGTAAGATGTTACAAATGCCATTGGTCCATAAAATGAATCAACTTTTGATATCTTTTTAACAAGATTATAGATACCAATAGGTGTTCTAAGATCACCTTCGTGGTATTTATCACCTTTGAGTTTACCAGTATAGGCATTATACTCTTTTTGGAGTTTAAATTTTCCATTATCATTTTTAGTGTAAAGAGCTAAAATAGATTTTTCTTTGTTGCAGACAAGAATATTGGTGTATTTTTCAATATACCCAAACTGTGTATTTTTATCGCTAAGATAATTATTCCAGTACTCTTTTTGTGCTAGTTTCTCATCAAGTTTTATCTGGATGTTTTCTATCCCGTGATTTCTATACTCTGTTAGAATGTCGTTTGCATTTGCAAAGTGAACAAGAACTAAAAAAAGTAGAGAGATTTTACTGAGCATCATCATATCCTATCTCTTTGAGAAAGTTTTTATCTTTTGTCCAACCTTTTTTCACTACCACTTGAAGGTTTAAGTAGGCTTGTTTGAGGCTGAGTTTTTCTATCTTGGTACGGGCAGATTTACCAATACGTTTGATCGCTTCACCACCTTTGCCGATAATAATCCCTTTTTGGGAGTTTTTCTCAATGATAATAGTTGCATAGATACGATCAACTCTGCCATCCTCTTCGATGCTATCGATAATAACATCAGATTCATAAGGCACTTCATCACTGATATTTTCAAAAATAGCCTCACGGATAAACCCTGCATAGATATCACGAACAAGCTCACTAGTGAGATCCTCTGGGTCAAAAAGGTAAGGGGACTCTGGAAGATTTTTAGCAATGGTATCAAGTAGATCTTTGTGTCCTACTTTACGTGGGATTGCTACTGGGATAAGTGCTTCAAAATGATCGGAAAACTTGTTGTATGAAGCGATGGTTTTAAAGAGTTTTTCTTGACTTACCTGATCTATCTTAGAGATAGCGATAATATGTTTGGTGTTTTTTTTGTTGAGTTTTAAAAACTTCTCATAATGTTCAACAGAGTCAGTTACAGGAGCAAGATAAACAATAAGGTCACAATCACCCATAGCTTTGAGTGCTTCATCGAGCATAAACTGGTTAAGTACTTTCTCTTTTTCGTGCAGTCCTGGGGTGTCAATGAAGATGATCTGTGCATCTTCATGCATCACGATTGCGTTTGAGCGTTTACGTGTTGCGTTTGCTTTTTGGCTCACCATTGCTATCTTCTCACCTAAAAGCGAGTTCATTAGTGTACTTTTTCCTGCGTTTGGTCGCCCAATTAGTGATACAAAACCTGCACGGGTTTTTTTAGTTGAACCTGTTTTACTCATATATGTTGCCTTATAATATATATCTTGAGAGGTCATCATCCTCTACTACTTCATCGAGTTTTTCGTGCACTAACTCAGCTGTCACCTTAAACTCTTTACCTTTGTACTCATCTGCATCAAAACTGATATCTTCTAAAATCTTTTCAAGTACAGTGTGTAAGCGTCTTGCTCCAATATCTTCTGTAAGCTCATTGGCTCTGTGGGAGAGTTTTGCAATGGAGCGAATAGCATCATCTTCAAACACAAGTTCCATCCCCTCAACACCCAAGAGTGCTTCGTACTGTTTAAGAAGTGAGTTGTCTGTTTGTGTTAAAATCGCATAAAGTGTATCTTCTGTGAGTGATTCAAGCTCCACTCTGAGTGGAAAACGCCCTTGAAGTTCAGGGATAAGATCACTCGGCTTACTTACATGAAATGCACCAGCAGCGATAAAGAGGATATGATCAGTATTGATTGTTCCATATTTTGTAGAGACAGATGAACCTTCTACGATAGGAAGCAAGTCACGTTGTACTCCCTCTTTTGATGGGTCATTTCTCCCTTGACTCTTTTCAGAAAGGGCGATTTTGTCTATCTCATCTAAGAAAATTATCCCACCATTCTCAGCACGTTTGAGTGCCTCTGCATTTATGCTTGAATTGTCGATAAGTTTTGAAGCTGCTTCTTGACGAAGAAGCACTTTTGCATCTTTGACACTTACCTCTCTTTTGTTGTCCTCTTTGTTGATCTGAGCAAATACCTTAGAGAAACTCTCTTGCACTTTTGCCATCTCAGGTGGGAGGTTTGTATCGTCAAACTCTACTTGGAGCTGTGCAACTTCAAGTTCGATGATCTTATCATCCATCTCACCATCTTCAACACGTTTCTCCATAGCTTCTAGGAGTCTTTGGTAGTCATCTTGTTTTGATTCACTTGCCCCTTTGGGTAAAGGTGGAAGGAGTTTTTCTGTGATACGGTTGATAACATAGTTATTTATCTTTTCTCTGTTTTCTTCTTCCTTTTCAGCTTTTACAATGCTGATGGCGTTTACAACCAGATCACGTATCATCGACTCTACATCACGACCAACAAAACCAACTTCAGTGTACTTAGAAGCTTCCACTTTGATGAAAGGTACCTTCATCATGCGAGCCAAACGGCGAGAGATCTCTGTTTTTCCAACACCTGTTGAGCCTATCATCAAGATATTTTTTGGTGTGATCTCTCTTTGGAGTGTTTCATTAAGCTGCATACGTCTGTAGCGTGTACGAAGTGCGAGTGCTATGGTTTTTTTGGCATTTTTTTGCCCTATAACATATTTGTCAAGATACTCAACAATCTCTTTAGGTGTCATATCCATTAGTTTTTATCCTCTAAGATGAGTGTTTTGATATTGTGATTTGTGTAGATACATAGATCGGCTGCGATGCTTAGAGACTCTTTTACAAGCTCCTCTTCATCCATATCTGTATGTTTTTTAAGTGCACGTGCAGCTGAGATGGCAAAGTTTCCACCACTTCCAATAGAAGCAATAGCTCCATCCTCAGGCTCAACTACATCACCGTTTCCTGTCAAGATAAAGATATGCTCAGTGT
>JAMORZ010000162.1 GCA_027063295.1 Sulfurimonas sp. | reverse complement strand
AGAAAACAAACGCAGAGTTATATCTCTGAGTTGGAGGAGTTTGTACAAACGACCAACTCCTCTCAGGAGGTTTTTGTATTTCCTGCTATGACATCTTTAGATAGTTACGATACTAAAGTAGTTGTAGGGACACAAAATGCTTACCCGACAACAAACGGAGCTTTTACAGGTGAAGTGGGAGTTGAACAACTTGAGGAGTTTGGGATAGAGACTATCCTCATCGGGCACTCTGAGCGTCGCCATATCTTGGGTGAAACACAAGAGAGTATTGTAGAGAAGTTTAACTTTTACAAAGAGCTTGGTTTTACTATTGTGTATTGTATCGGTGAGTCTTTGGAGCAAAGAGAAGCTGGTGAAGATGTGATGATGGAGTATATCTCCTCTCAGTATGAGGGGATTGACACCGAGTATGAAAAACTTATTATCGCTTATGAACCAGTATGGGCAATAGGCACAGGACTGACACCTACACTAGAAGATATAGAAGCGATCCACACAAAACTCAAAGCAAAATCGGCAGCACCACTACTCTATGGTGGAAGTGTTAAAGTCACAAATGCAAAAGAGGTGCTCTCACTGAACAATGTAGATGGTATTTTGGTAGGAAGTGCAGCACTTTATAGTGAGCACTTTTGTACGATGATATCTTATGGTGATGCATTAGAAAATAAATAAGGAGAAACACAGATGATAATGAAGGGTAAAAAAGGTCTTATAGTAGGTCTTGCAAATAACAAATCGATCGCATACGGGATTGCAAAAGCTTGTCATGAACAGGGTGCACAGATGGGATTTACTTATCTTAACGATGCTCTTAAAAAAAGGGTAGAACCGATCGCTAAAGAGTTTGGAAGTGAAGCTGTTTACGAGCTTGATGTTTCAAACCCTGAGCATATGGCAAGTTTGGCTGAAAAGGTTGAAAAAGATTTTGGCAAGATCGACTTTTTAGTACATTCTGTTGCATTTGCACCTAAAGAGGCACTCTCTGAACCTTTTATGAAAACAACAAAAGAGGCGTTTCAGATTGCTATGGATATCTCTGTGTACTCCCTTATCGATCTTACAAACTCATTAGAGTCTGTTCTTAGTGATGATGCTTCGATCCTTACACTCTCTTACCTTGGTGGACCAAAATATATAGTAAACTACAATGTTATGGGAGTTGCAAAAGCTGCACTTGAATCAACTGTTCGCTATATGGCAGTAGATCTTGGGAAAAAAGGGCAACGTGTAAACGCAATCTCAGCTGGACCTATTAAGACTCTTGCAGCAGCAGGGATCGGAGACTTCAAGCAGATCCTAAACTGGAATGAAGTAAACGCACCACTAAAACGCAATGTAAGCATAGAACAGGTTGGAAACTCTGCAATGTATCTGTTAAGTGATCTTGCATCAGGTGTAACTGGTGAGATACATTATGTTGATAGTGGATACAACATCATGGGTATGGCAGCAGCACAGACAAATGAAGAGGGTAAAACAGTTCTTTCTTGGGATGCTAAAAACTAAAAAGGTTAAATATCTTTTTAGAAGATATTTAACCTACTCTTTTGCATGATTGGCTATAATGCTACTTATGAATTTACTATCTGCAAAAAATCTTTCTCACTCATTTGAATATGAACTTTTTAGTGATGTTTCACTTGAAGTTCATCCAAAAGAATCGATAGCAATCGTAGGGATGAGTGGAAGTGGAAAATCAACACTTCTTCATCTCCTCTCCACATTACTTACACCTAAAAAAGGGGATGTCTTTCTCTTTGGTGAAAACATCAAAGCTATGAAAAAGAAACGTCTCGCTGAGATCAAACGCAACGATCTTGGACTTGTTTTTCAGTCTCATTATCTTTTTAAAGGTTTTTCTGCACTTGAAAACCTTGAAGTTTCACAGATATTATCCCAAGGGGTGATCGATAAAGAGTTGCTTGTTAAGCTTGATATTGAGCACTGTATTCATCAAAAAGTTACAGAACTCTCAGGTGGACAACAGCAACGAGTCTCTATAGCTAGAGTTTTGACAAAACAACCTAGATTGATATTTGCAGATGAACCAACAGGAAACTTAGATACAAAAACAGCTTCTGATGTTATGGAACTTTTTTTTGAGTATTTAGACCATAACAATGCAGCGATGATACTTGTTACACATGATGAAACACTTGCTTATATGTGTGATAGAGTTTACAAGCTTGAAAACAAAGAGTTAGTTCAGGTAAAATAATGGGTTGGGCAGCAGTATTTAATGAAGCAAATATAGTCGCGTTTGTATTGATGTTTTTTCGTTTTGGAGCACTTTTTTTATCTTCACCCATCTTTTCACATAACAATATTCCGATGAGTACAAAAGCGGCAATGGCTTTTTTCTTTAGTGTCGTTTTTTACTCCTCGATGCCACCTTTAGCGATAACTATCGATATTCCAACTATTGTTTTAGCAGTGTTAAGTGAACTTTTTTTTGGTATGAGTATCGGTATTATTTTACAGCTTGCTTACAATGTTATCACCTTTGCTGGAGGACAGATCAGTTTTATGATGGGGTTTTCTATGGCAAGTGCGATTGATCCTCAATCTGGTATCTCAATGCCTATTATCTCACAATTTCTCTCACTTTTAGCACTGATGGTACTTTTAGCACTTGATATGCATCATTGGCTTTTGCTTTTTATTGATACTTCGTTAAAGCAGATCCCCCTTGGTGGTTTTGTGATGAGTGAAGATTTTTTCCATTATCTTATCAAAGCAACATCCAATATGTTTTTAGTTGGATTTATGATTGCGTTTCCTATCATTGCTCTTTCATGGTTGGCAGATATTATCTTTGGAATGCTTATGAAAACTATGCCTCAGTTTAACTTACTTGTGATTGGATTTCCGATTAAGATTACTGTTGCATTTGGTGTTCTTATCGCTACTTTAACCGCAACGATGCTTATCTTAAAAGAGCAAATGTTAGCAGCATTTAATAGCTTGGCAATGTTTTTTTAGTTTTTTTTGATACAATAATGTAATAAGACCTCCATAAGAAGGAAAAACAAGTGAAAATTTTACTCTTAAATGATAATCCTGTTGTAAATAAACTCGTAACACTAAGTGCCCAAAAAACAGAGGATGAACTTGAAGTTGTACGGAGTATTGATGATATAGAGGGGAATCAATACGATCTTGTTGTTGTAGATGATACACTTTATAGCGATCACTTGTTAGAAAATTTACGAGAAAAGATTACATTTTCTCAAACATTATATATCTGCAGTAGAGATGCAGAGGATGTAGATACCTTTAACAAAGTGCTTAAAAAACCTTTCTTGCCAACTGATTTGGTAGAGATGTTTGCAACATTTGATAGAGAGATCGCAAAACAGCCAAATCTTACTCAAGAGAGTTTTGAAGAGACTCAAACACTTGATGAGTCATCAGAAGAGATAAAAACAGATGCAGTAGAGTTAGAAGATTTAGATGAGATTAGCGATGATATACTAGAGCTTGATGATGGTGAAGATTTTACTCTTGACGATGAAGATCTATCTTTAGATGATGAATTAACACTTGATGATGAACTTTCTTTAGAAGATGAAGATTTGTCTTTAGATGATGATGACTTGAGTCTTGATGATGAACCCTCTTTGGAAGATGAACTCTCTTTGGAAGATGAAGATTTGTCCTTGGATGATGAGCTGTCTTTAGATGATGAGGATATGCAAGAGAGTGTTTTAGATGAGGATGAAGCACAAAAAGTGAAAGAACTGCTTGATGAAACAAGTGAAGATGAAGAGTTGACAGATGAACTTGATTTTGAAGATGAGACACTAGAACTTGATGATGAGATTCAAGCTAGCGAGGAAGATCTTGAAGATAGTTCAGAAGAAGCATCAGAACTTGAATTTGAAGATGATCTTTCTGAACTTGAAGATGAGATAGAACTTGAAGATGATCTTTCTGGGTTAGAAGATGAGTCTATAAACTTTGAAGATAGTTTAGATGAAGAGATCGAAGAAGAGTCAGATGAGTTGGAGCTTGAAGAAGAGGAAGTACTAGATGTTGATGAGGAAGATGATCTAGAGCTTGAAGAGGAAGCTTTTGATATTGATGAGATGGATGAAGTTACTAAGCAGGAGAACGATGAGGATTTAGAAACACAGATCCAAAATGCTGTTAGTGAGTTGACACCTGAAGAGTTAGAGAGTGAGCTTGATGAAGAAACACTCCTTGAAATAGCTTCAAGTGATGTTGATGGGCTTGAAAAACTTAGCTCCAAAGATCTTAAACTTGCAATAGGTGAAGAAGTTGAAGATGAGATCGAAGATGAAGTTTCTGATGCTTTAGAGGGTATGGAAGTTGAAAATGTTTCTCAAGAGGAGAGTTCAGAAGATGCAGCTGATAGTGTCACACAATTAAAAAATCTTTTAGAAGCTCTAAATGATAAAAATGTTGCAGCGAAACTTAAAGGTATGAAAATAAGTATAAATATAACATTAGGGGAGAATGGATGATAGAAAACAATGGAGTTGTACTCGTACTATCAGGCCCAAGCGGTGCAGGTAAGAGTTCACTTATCAATAAAATAGCAGATGATATTGGGGAGTTTTATTTCTCCATCTCTACAACAACTCGTCCGATGCGCAAAGGTGAAGAGGAGGGTGTTCACTATCATTTTGTAAGTGAAGATGAGTTTAAAAAAGATATCGAAGATGAGCATTTTTTAGAGTATGCATTAGTACATGGAAACTACTATGGAACTTCACTTAAACCTGTAAAAGAAGCTCTCTCAGAGGGTAAACTTGTGATATTTGATATTGATGTTCAGGGGAATACAGCGATTAAAAACAGACTAGGGGATATCACTACTTCTGTTTTTATCACACCGCCAACACTCTCAGAACTCAAACGCAGACTTGAAAAACGTTGTACAGATACACCAGAAGTGATTGAAAATCGTATCCAGATGGCACGTCGTGAGATACAAAGAACTACAGAATATGACTTTTTGGTTATAAATGATGATTTGGATGTTGCAGCAGATGTACTTCGCCAAATAGCAATTACAGCAAGACTTAAAATTCCTCAAGATCGTATCAACTTTTTTGTGCAAAAATGGGAAGATATTGAAGAATAAAGTGTAAAGAAATAACGATAAGAGAATTTACAGCAAATTTGAGCTATACTCAACAAATTAAATTTAAAGAAGGAAATTATTATGGGAATGCCTAGCGGAACAGAGCTTTTACTTATATTTGGAATTATTGTTTTACTTTTTGGTGCAAAGAAGATACCAGATTTGGCAAAAGGTCTTGGAAAAGGGATCAAAAACTTTAAACAAGAGATGAAAGAGGTTGATGAGATTTCAGCTGATGAGCCAAAAAAAGTGGAAAAAAGTGAAGAAGTAGCATCACAAGAAACTCCAAAAACAACAACTCAGGCATAATCTTTGAAACAACGTGTATCGGCGCTTTTGCGCGAAAAGCTTGGTCGTGAGGTTGTTTTAGAAAAGCCACGTGATCGTTCTTTTGGTCACTTTGCTACACCTATTGCATTTTCACTCGCAAAAGAGCTTCGTAAATCACCTATGGTGATTGCTGAGGAGCTTGCAGCATCGTTTGGTGATGTTGAAGAGTTTGCAAGTGTTGAGTCTGTAAAGGGGTATTTAAACTTCCGTTTGAGTGAAAACTTCTTAGCAGAGTATGCTTCATGGGCACTCCAAAATCCAGCGGAGTTTGCAACTCAGAAAAAAAATCAAAAAATACTTTTAGAGTTTGTCTCAGCCAACCCAACAGGACCACTTCATATTGGTCATGCCCGTGGTGCTGTGTATGGTGATACACTCTATCGTTTAGCAAAACATCTTGGATATGATATCACTGCTGAGTATTATGTAAATGATGCAGGAAATCAGATAGACCTTTTAGGTCTTTCTATCCAGCTTTATGCTCGTGAGCATATCTTGGGTGAAGATGTTGAGTACCCTGAGGCATACTATCGTGGTGAGTATTTGGAAGATTTAGCTCAAGGTGCTATTGAGAAGTTTGGCAAAGAGATATTTTCTGATGAATCTCGTCAAAAAGAGCTTGCAATGTGGGCAAAAGATGAGGTTATGAAGATCATTGTCAAAGATCTTGGTGATACAAATATCTTCTTTGATACATTTGTCAACGAGTCTGGACTCTATGCTGATTGGGATAGAGTAATGCAAAAGATGGGTGATGGCGTTTACGAAAAAGATGGCAAGGTTTGGATAGCGTCTGAAGCAAAGGGTGATGACCATGACCGTGTTGTTGTTCGTGAAGATGGTCGTCCAACCTATCTTGCTGGTGATATTGTCTATCATAACCAAAAGTTTGAACGTGGGTATGATCACTATATCAACATTTGGGGAGCTGATCATCATGGGTATATCCCACGTGTAAAAGCAGCCATAGAGTATCTTGGGTATGACAGCTCAAAGCTTGAAGTACTTCTCTCTCAAATGGTGAGTCTTTTAAAAGATGGTGAGCCATACAAGATGAGCAAGCGTGCAGGGAATGTTATCCTTATGAGTGACATTGTAGAGGAGATAGGAGCAGATGCACTGCGTTTTATTTTTGCTTCTAAAAAGAGTGATACTGCGTTAGAGTTTGATCTTGCCGAGTTTAAAAAGCAAGACAGCTCAAACCCAATCTTCTATATACAGTATGCACATGCACGTATCCAGACACTGCTAAGTAAAGCAGAGGTCTCAAAAGATGAGATAGCAAATGCAAGTTTGAAAAACTTAGGTGAGCAAGCAGATACACTTCTTTTTGATGCACTTTTGCTTCCAGAAGTGGTAGATGATGCGTTTCACTCAAGACAGGTACAAAAACTACCAGATTATCTCAAATCACTTGCAGCATCACTGCATAAGTTCTACTACGATGTTCGTATGATAGGCACTCCTGATGAAGCAAAACTGCTTAAGATGCTTCAAGTAGTAGCACTAAGTCTGAAGACGGGCTTGGCACTTATGGGAATCGAAGCGAAAAATAGAATGACAAAAGAGGAGGAGTAAATTTCGATTTTACTTCTTCGTAAGACAGCATATATTTTGTTTATGTTGTTGCTGATATCTGTCGTTTCATTTACAGCTATCCATATCGCTCCAAACTCCTTTTTTGGTGCAGGTGAACTCAATCCAAATATGACAAAAGAGGCTATTGAGAAGCTTAAAGCTGTTTATGGCTTAGATAAACCTCTCGTTCAACAGTATTTGGATTGGATTGGTAATTTAGTTTTTTTTAACTTTGGTATCTCATTTGTGAGTGGTGCAGATGTTGCAGATGAGATCTTTAAGCGTTTGCCAGTAACATTGATTATGAATATATCTTCACTTCTTATTGTGTTTTTTCTCTCTTTATATCTTGGTGTCAAAGCGGCATTAAGGTATGAAAAAAAGACTGATTATCTCATTCGTCAGATCTCACTTATCTCTTTTTCGATGCCATCTTTTTATCTTGCACTTTTGTTTATCTTATTTTTCTCACTTTTTCTAGGTTGGTTTCCTATTGCTGGTTTACATTCAGTTGAGACAAAAGATGGGTTTGCATACTATCTTGATATGATTTGGCATCTTACACTTCCTGTGGGAGTAATGGTTTTTACAGGTATTGGGAGTATGGTGGTTTATATCCGATCGTTAACACTTGAGATTTTAAAAAGTGATTACTACTACTTTGCAACTGCAAGAGGTCTGAGTGAGAAACAACTTTTAAGATACTACATTTTACCAAATCTTTTGCCACCAATTGTAACTCTACTTGGTCTTTCACTTCCTGGACTTATAGGCGGAAGTGTGATTTTAGAGTCTATTTTTGGTATAGAAGGGATGGGACAGCTTTTTTACATCTCAGCACTTTCACGTGATTATCCTATTATCATGGGGATACTGATCATTACAGCATTTTTAACTCTACTTGGAAATATGTTAGCAGATATGATCCTACTTAAACTTAATCCGTTTATGAAAAGAGGGTAGTAGTGATCCACAAGAGGGTGATAAATCCTCTTGTGTTTTGATTAGTTTAGATATGGTGCAAAAAACATCAAGCCTATAGACAAAAAAAGGGTACAACTCAACGAGTCGTACCCTTTTTATCTCAACAACAGTTTATCAAGCTGTTATCAAGAGTTTTACTTTGCTTGTAGTAAAATTATACTAAAAATTCTAAAATAATGTCAACTTTAGTTAAAGAGAGCTTCTAGTGCATCTACACCATCTTTTTTCTCTTCGATCTCTCCATCTTCATTTGTTACAGAATCGTTTTCTACAAGTTCTATCTGCATACCTGTAAGCATAGAAGCTAAACGGATGTTTATACCACTTTTTCCTATCGCTTTACTTTTTTGATCTGCTGGAAGTGTGATGATAGCTTTTTCATTTTCACCCTCTTCATTTTTTACAATCTCTACATGAGAGATGATAGCAGGACTCATCGTACGGCTAACAAACAGCTCAGGGATGGTAGTGTATTCGATACAATCGATATTTTCACCGATAAGCTCAGCACTTACTGCGTTTATACGAACACCTTTTACACCAACAGTTGCACCAACTGCATCTACTTGTGGATGTGTACTCATGATAGCGATCTTCGCTCTTTCACCTGGGATACGTGCAGCTTTTTCTATCACAACACTTCCCTCTGCTATCTCAGGAACTTCAAGCTCTAAAAGTGCTTCTAAAAACTTAGGGCTTGTGCGAGAAAGTTCTATTTGGATGCTGTTTTTGTCTATATTTACACGACGAACTACTGCTTTGATGTGATCTCCTACATCAAAGATCTCACCTTTGATACGACTTTTCATAGGAAGTACTGCACGGATCTCATCTACTTCAATATATGTTGCATTTTGAGCATCTACATGTGTTACGCGACCACTTACAAGTGTGCCAACTTTTGCTTTGTATTTATTGTAAAGTTCATCCTCTACAAGTCTTTGGATATGGTACTCTATCTCACGGTGTAGTTGTGATGCAGCAGTTCTTCCATACTCTTCTAAATCATGATCGATTTGAAGTTGATCACCAAGTTCAACTTGGTCATCATACTCTCTTGCTTCGCTAATCGCCATATATGCAGGAGCAATCTCTTCATCTTGAAGTCTTTCATCATCATCTGCTACAACAGTGATAGTTTGGATAACTTGAATACTTTTTGTCGCATCATCAACTTGTGCAACAAATGCAAAGTTTGGGTTAATTACACGTTTTGCTGTTTGTACAAATGCAGTTTTGAGTGATTCTAAAACTTTTTCTGGTTGAAGCCCTTTTTCATGTGCAATAGCTTCTGCAATATCTAAGATTTTTTCCATGGCAATAAGTTCCTTTTTTGCCCCTTTAGTTAACAATAATAAGTAATTTTGGGGGATTTTTTTGAAGTTTTGAATTATACTCTAACTCTGCTAAAGTATTCTTTAACCCAATTTTTATGACATTTTTTGTATAATGCACTACATTAAATAAGAAAATAGTATAAGGAAAAAGTATGGAACTTAAATTTGCAAGAGTTGAGATTGATGCAAAACCAAAAAAAGTTGATTTAGCAAAAATCGAAGCAGCAGTTGAAAAAGAGGAGAGTGTGATCTTTTATTTTGATCGTGATAACTCACACAAAGATCTTTTAGAACTTCAAGATCATTTTGAAGCTCAAGGGAAAAGCTTTTATATGAGTGAAGTAAAATATGGTCTTGCAGACAATGACTATATGTACCAAATTCATATAATGAACTAAAAAGAGATACTATGTCTAAAAAGTTATTTATCGAAACACTTGGCTGTGCTATGAACTCACGTGATACTGAGCATATGATTGCTGAGTTGCGTGAAAAAGAGGGGTATGAGAGTGTAGAGGATTACCGTGAAGCTGATTTGATTTTGATAAATACATGTTCAGTTCGTGAGAGACCTGTGCATAAACTTTTTAGTGAACTTGGTACATTTAACAAAAACAAAAAAGAGGGTGCGAAGATAGGTGTGTGTGGTTGTACCGCTTCGCACCTTGGAAAAGATATTATCAAGCGTGCTCCTTATGTAAGCTTTGTACTTGGTGCGAGAAATGTTTCAAAGATCGCCGAGATTATTCATAAAGATAAAGCTGTTGAGATAGATATCAACTACGATGAGAGTGAATTTGCATTTAAAGACTTTCGCTCATCACCATACAAAGCCTACATCAACATATCTATGGGGTGTGATAAATCTTGTACATTTTGTATTGTTCCAAAAACGCGTGGTGAGGAGATCTCTATTCCTGATGAGCTTATCATCGCAGAGGCTCAAAGAGCAGTGGATAATGGAGCAAAAGAGGTGTTTTTGCTTGGGCAAAATGTCAACAACTATGGTCGTCGTTTCTCAGGAGAACACGAAAAAGTAAACTTTACAGAACTGCTTCGTCGCCTTTCAAAGATAGAGGGCTTAGAGCGTATACGTTTTACATCGCCACATCCGTTTCATATGGATGATGAGTTTATTGAGGAGTTTGCACACAATCCTAAGATATGTAAGTCTATGCATATGCCACTGCAAAGTGGAAGCTCAAAAGTGCTTAAAGATATGAAACGCGGCTACACAAAAGAGTGGTTTTTAAACCGTGTTGAAAAACTTCGTGCTGAGTGTCCTGAAGCAACAATATCGACAGATATTATCGTTGCGTTTCCTGGGGAGAGCGATGAAGATTTTGAGCATACATTAGATGTGATGAGAAAAGTAAAATTTGATCAGATCTTCTCGTTTAAATACTCTCCTCGTCCTGAGACTGAAGCACAACACTACACAAATGTAGTTGATGATGAAGTGGGGTCACAAAGACTCCAACAGCTCCAATCACTTCAAGCCGAGATCCTTGATGAAAATGCAAAACGTCATATGGGTAAAACTTTTAGAGTTTATTTTGAAGATTTAAACGCAGATGGGTATGTCTCTGGTAGAAGCGACAATAACATCGTCATAAAAGTCAAAGGCTCAGAGGAGCTTTTAGGTACATTTCAAGATGTTCGTATCACATCACTTGGTAGAACTATCTTAACAGGTGAGTTAGTTGCTTAAAAAATTTCTACGCTCATTTGCTTCTTTTGCTGTGCCTGTTGTTGGTGCGTTTTTTATCCGTATCATCTATGCAACGAGCAAAAAGAACTTCTCTGTGGAGAGTTTGCCAGATGAGCCTATCATTTATGCTTGTTGGCATGGTGATCTGATGATGTTTGCACACTCCTATTTGCATTTTAAAAATCCCCCTCATGTAAAAGCAGTTATTTCAAGCCATTTTGATGGTACACTCATCGCAGGAACACTCAAAAAATTTGGTCTTGAGATTATTGCTGGTTCATCAAACAAAAATGCAGTGCGTGTTCTCATAGAGGGGATCAAGGCTCTTAAAGATGGCTACGATATAGGGATCACCCCTGATGGTCCACGTGGACCTCGTCATGAGGTGGCTGATGGTGTGATCGCTATGGCACAAAAAACAGGCGCAAAGGTGATACTTGTAGAGATTCGCCCTACAAAGTTTTGGCAGCTCTCAAGCTGGGATAGATTTGTTGTCCCAAAACCTTTTGGTGAGATAAATTTTTATTATTCTGAACCTTTGATGATTAAGGGTATGGAAAAAGAGGAAGCACGCTCTTTGATAAAAGAGGGGTTACTCAAACATGGGAAGTAGGTTTTCATTAGTATTTGTAGCTGCTTTTTTACTTGTGGTAATGGCTTTGTTTTTTATGGCAAATCCATCATACAGAAAGTCTATTGAGGCGAAGTATTATTATGAGATTGGGGAGTATGAGGAAGCTTATACACTTGCAAATGAAGCTTTTAGTGAAGATGTGTATAATCGTATGGCATCAACAATAATGGCGCAGTCAAAAACCTCTTTAAAGTATGTCAAGTATATCAATGAAGCAAAAAAATATATGCAAGAGATCAACAAAATTGCACAAAAAGAGAGTATAGATGATGGTGATCGTGTAAGGATTAAAATGATGAGTGCAATTATGACAGAATCGTATCCAAAATTGGCACCAAGTATCATTACAGATAAAGAGCTTGTTGATGAAGCAGCTCGTTATCATCAACAATTTGAGAAACTCCTTGAAAAAGTATCTCGATAAACAACGCAGAGCTTATCTTGAATCACTTGAGAAAGTAAGAGGATACTCTGATCTTACCCTAAAAAGCTATGATGAAACACTTCAGGAAGCTTTAAGAATTGTAGAGTTGATTCAAGAGGGTGATACTCTAGAGATAAACCTTATGCCATATCGCTTAAAGATCTCCCATCTTAATGCTAAAACTATCAGTAAAAAGTTAAGTGCAATACGGGGATTTGTTGCGTTTTTAAATGAGAATCATTACAAAACACTTCTTCTTGCAGATGAGAGTATCAAGGTTGCAAAAACACTTCCCAAACCAGTAGCACATCAACATATTGTTGAGGCTTTAGAATATGCCAGCGATGAAGAAAAACTTATTATTGTTATGTTCTATACCTTGGGGTTACGTATCTCTGAAATGTTAAATATAAAACTAAGTGACATATCTTCAGAGTGGATTAGAATCTTAGGAAAAGGGAACAAGCAAAGGGATGTTCCACTTTTAGGGATTACAAAAGATCTCTTGCAAGATTATTTGAAGCGAAAAGTTCCAAAAAAGTTTCTTTTTGAGAAAAATGGCGAAAAATTAAGCGAAAATAGTCTAAGATATACCGTTACTAAAGTGTTTAAACGAATAGGTATGAAAGTAACACCACATCAACTTCGACACTCCTATGCGACTTCACTTCTAAACAGTGGAGCTCCTATTGTCGATGTTAGTGAACTGCTTGGACATTCGTCTATGGCGACAACACAAATTTATACAAAGTTAGGTAGTGCATTGAAACAACAAAACTATAACAAAGCACATCCACTTGCACAAGGGGATGTTTAGTGTTTAGCAAACTTCTAGAATCTTTGTATCAAAAAATTTTTATCAATATTATGATCACAAAACATGGAGTAAAAGTTCATGTAGATACACTCTCCTCAAAAGGGATAGTTGGGAGTGTTGAGGAGAGTTTTGACACCTCATATATCGATGCAAACATGGTGGCTTTTGTTGAAAAGTTCATCAAAGAATCCCCTTTTTATTATGTGTCAGTTTTAGACTTTTCTACAAAACAAGGGGCTATTCCTACATGTGAGAGATCCATGCTTACACAGTTTCACGATGTAAGTGACTGTGAAGTGAAATGTTATGATGAGAGGTGGAGCTTTTTTACATCACAAGCTGATCTTTATGAGATAGAAAAGCTTTACAAAGATATTGGAGTTGATTTTATATTTTCCCCTTTTTCTGTACTAACACATTTTTTTCAAGAGAAGATTAAAGAGCGTATGGCGATGTTTGTTCTCATCCAAGAAACTTCTGTAACACTTTGTATCTTTGAAGAGTCACAACTACTCTATGGTGAGTATTTGGATATGCAAAGTGACTTTGATGATAATGAAGAGCTTGTTTTAGAGAGTGGTGATGAGGATGAAGATATCTCTTTTGATATGGATCTAGAAGAGAGTATCGATCTTGAAGATGTAGATGTTATCGATGATATGGATGATATCGACGATATTGAAGACTTTGGTGATATCGAAGATCTTGATAGTGTTGAGGATATTGATGAGTTTTCAGAAGATATTGAAGAAGAGTTTTATCAAGAAAGCGAAGAGGAGATAGAGCAACACACAACATCAGATAGTTTCAACGAAGATTATCAACGTTTTTCTTTAATTCAAACTTCATTAAATAAATTTTACAAGGATACTCGTTATGAGAGTAAGTTTGTTGAGTATGTTTATGTTGCAGATGGGGTGGGTATCTCTCCTGATCTTAAACGCTACCTTGAAGAGGAGATGTTTTTAACAGTTTATGTAAGACAAGCAGATCTTGGTGCTGAGGTTTCAACATTGGCACAAGTGGAGGTTGGACTGTGAAATATTCATATATAAAACCTCGCCAAAAAAGTGCTCTTACATTTGAAGTCAAACTTCTTTTTAGTTTTTTTGGTATGACTCTTATGATGCTTTTTTTAACTTATGGTTTTTTACTCTATAAGGATTATACTTTTGTAAGTGACAAAGAGGAGATAAGTGCAAAGATTGAGATGACAGATAAAAATATAGAAGAGATGAAGGATGCGATCGCTTATATTGAAAAACAAAAGCTACTCTCTCAAAAAATCTATACTCAAAATACAGTCTTAAAAGACTCTATCACAAATCTTTTTGATCTTGTTCCTGAACGTATCACTCTCTCAGAAGCAAAGCTTTTAAAAAATGGACTTATCTTGTATGGTATAACACCAAACAAAGATGTGTATAACTTTATGCTTCAAGCACCACTGCGTTCTATTTTTCATAAAACATACAGTAGTTTTTACCCTGCTCAAAATGGTTGGTTGCGTTTTGTTTCAACAAACTATATGGATAAAGAAGAGGAAATTTTAGAGGAGAATGTAGATGAAAAAGATTAATCTTAGCTTTACAATCTCAAGACAATATATATATCTTTCTCTTTTGAGTCTTTTTTTACTTATCTTTGTGTTTGTATTTTCGTTTGCTGTGCTTATCCCAGAGGGTAAAGAGTATAGAAAAAACAGAATAGAATATAAAAAAGAACTCAAAGAGTTGCGACGTTTTGAAGAGTTTGAGATGCAAACAGCACAAACGCTCAAAGAGCTACAAAGTAAAAACAGACATATCATTTCAGCATTTGATACGATCTTCAACCCTGAGCGTTTTGAAAAAGAGCATAAAAAATATTTTTCATCTTTAACTCTTTCAGCGATAAAAAATAGTGCAAAAGAGGATGGTTTTGCTGTTTATGAGGTAAATACAAGCTCAAAAATAAACTCGCCTGTAAGTTTTTACGATTTTTTAGATGCTCTCAATAAAAGTAGCTGGATAGTAGGGGTGAATTTTCCTATAGAGTTTAAACGTGATGGCGAGTTGATACACTCAAGTTTTACGATGAAAGTTTATGCAAATGCCAAAGACTCCAACACCTCGAAAGCTTCTACATCTGAAGCAAAATAGCTTCTCATCTTTGGTGGGAGTTTGAGTTTTCTCATTTTTTCTTTAAACTCTTTTGTTATCTTCTGTGTTTGTACATAGGGTGTAAGCAGCACAAAACCTCTCCACCAAGAAAGTACATACTCTCTGCCAACTACGACACACTCTTGCATTTGTAAAAGTTCTCTCTCATGTGATGTAAGAACTTTTCCCTGAGTTTTGAGAAACTTGTCAAGTGTAGCGATATCGCTTCGTAAAGAGTGGGAGGAGAAGTAGATAAAATCGTTACATCTCTCAATTTTGCTATCACTCACCAAGAGTTCTCTGTCTGCATCAAGATATACAAAACTTTTTGCAATTCCATCTTTATACTCTGCTAAAAGTGGCTCTGTGAAGTGTTTGCGAAAGTAGTTGCGTTTGTACTTCTCATCTGCATTGCTCTCATCTACAAAGTAGTGAAGTTTGTTGTGTTTGAGATATGCTAAAAGCTCATTTTTATCACACACAAGCAGAGGTCGTATGAGTGTGTAGCTTCCCCTTTGTTCAACACCTTGCATCCCTGCTAACTCTACAGCACCTGCACCTCTGCACAACTGCATAAGCATCCACTCAAATCTGTCACCAAGATGGTGTGCTGTGATGAGGTTGTTGTAGCTGTATTGTGTGATGAGTCTTTCAAAAAAACTGTAGCGAATCTCTCTTGCGTTTGCTTCAAAGTTACTCTTTATAGGTGGGGCTTTGAGGGTGTGGCAAGTGAGGTTATGCTCCTTTGCAAGTTCTTTGGCAAACGCAACCTCCTCTTTAGAACTCTCCCTCACACCATAATCAACAATAGCGATATCAAAAGAGATATGATGCTCTAGCAGAAGAAAAAAAAGTGCACTAGAATCAACCCCACCTGAGAAGGCTAAGAGGTTTTTTCTCTTGTGCAGAAGCTCTTTATGTTGTAGCATTATCTACTGTAGCTGTGAGGATATCTCCCACAATGTCAGTGATAGTTGCTTTGTAAGGCACTCCAAAACAAAGTTCCTTATCACTTGTACGATCATTAACATAGATCTCACCATCTATCTCAGGTGCCCAAAGCAGTTTTCTTGCAGAGAGGAGATACTCATGCTCATCACTCTCACCATCAATAACAAGCTCACACGCCTTGCCAACTTCAGCTTTGAGAGAGTCTTGTGTTGCTTTGGCTGCGATATCTCCAAGTATTTGTGCACGCTGTGCTTTTGTCTCATCATCTATCTTATCTTCCATCTCAAACGCAGTGGTAGTCTCCTCATCGGAGTAACTAAAGATGTTCATCCGATCAAACCCAAAAGATGCAGCAAACTCACACATCTCATCAAACATCTCCTGCGTTTCATGGGGATGCCCTACGATAAAACTTGTTCTTACAAAAGAGTTTGGCAAAGATCTCATAAAGTTTAAAAGCTCTAGTGTTTTTTGTTTTCCAAAACCACGCTTCATCAAACGCAACATATCATCGTTTATGTGTTGGATAGGCATATCGAAGTAGTTGTGAAAAATCTCACTTTTTGCGATGTTTTTAAGGAGTGAGATGGTTGTAGTTGATGGATAGAGATAGAGAATACGTGCAGATTTTACCCCCTCAATAAGCTCAATACGCTGAATAAGCAAAGAGAGTCCATCTTTTACATTTTGGTCACGCAAATAGGATGAGCTGTCTTGTGAAACAAAAGAGAAGTCCCAAAAACCTTTTGCAACCAAAGACTCCACCTCTTTGGCGATCGAGTCAAGATCGCGTGAGTGGAGTTTGCCCTTAAAAGATGGGATAGCACAAAAACTACATGTTTGGTTACACCCCTCAGAGAGTTTAATGTAGGCATGATAGGTTGAACCAGTCACTACACGCTCAGCACCGTCGATAAGATACACTTCATCACTAAAGCGGCTCTTTTTTTCAGCTAAAAGCTCATCTATCTTTTCATAATCCCCAACACCTGTGAAGATATCTACCTCAGGGATCTGCTCCATAAGCTCCTCTTGGTAGCGTTCAGAGAGGCACCCTGCCATCACCAAAAGGGAGTCCTCTTTACGTGCTTCGTGAAGTGAGAGCACGGTGCTGAGTGACTCCTCTTTTGCCGCATCGATAAACCCGCAGGTGTTTACGATGATAACATCGGCACTCTCACTCTCATCTGTGAGTTCAAAGTTTTGAAGTTTTCCTAACATCACTTCGGTATCGACCAGATTTTTGGTACACCCAAGTGAGACTATGTGAAGTTTGTTGCTCATACTACATCTTTATAAATAATTTTTGTAATTATACCCTATAATAGCACTATGAAAAAATATGATGTGATTATTGTGGGTGGTGGTGCAAGTGGCTTGATGTGTGCAGCCAACCTCTCAAAGAAGATAAGTGTAGCAATCCTCGAAGCAAACGACAAACCTGCAAAAAAAGTAAAAATCTCAGGTGGTGGCAAGTGTAACCTCACCAACGAGTTTGTCTCCTCAAATAACTACAACGGGGAGAGTGGGTGCATAGAGCAGGTGTTGAAAACCTTTTCCAAACAACACCTCTTGCGTTTTGCACAGAGAAACAACATAGAGCTAGAGCTGAGAAAAGAGCGATACTACTTTTGTAAAAACTCCTCAGATGATATGATAGAAGCACTGCTAAGATGCACAAAAAACGCAGATATCTACTATAACACATCACTACAACATATCACAAAAGAGAGTGAGCTTTTTAAGCTGGAGAGCTCTGGTGGTACATTTGAAGCAAGAAGTGTGGTAGTAGCCACAGGTGGGGCAAGTTTTGCTCAGGTGGGTGCGAGTGATATTGGCTTAAGAGTCGCACAGAGTTTTGCACTGCAAACAAAGCCGTTTCACCCCGCACTTGTAGGGCTGAGTGTACAAAAAGAGCAGTTTTGGATGAGAGAGCTGAGTGGTTTGAGCTGCCGTGTTGAGCTGAGAGTTGGCACAAAAAAGCTTCAGGAGGATATGCTCTTTACACATAAGGGGATCAGTGGTCCTGTGGTGCTGAGTGCTTCGCTGTACTGGCAAAAAGGGGAGATAGTGTGTGACTTTTTCCCAAATGAGGATCTACTCAAAAAGATAGAAGGCTCCAAAAAACATCTCAGTTCTGCACTTGCTTTGCCAAAAAGACTTGCAAAAGCACTCCTTGATGTGGTAGGTGTAGATGATGTCGAGGTCTCAAAACTTACCAAAGAGCAAAAAGAAAAACTTCTTGGGCTCAAACACTATGCTTTTGCTCCAGCTGGAAACTTTGGTCTTTCAAAAGCTGAAGTGTGTAGAGGTGGGGTGTTAAGTTGTGAGCTTGATTGTGCAACGATGATGAGTAAAAAAGTGCAAAACCTTTATTTTATCGGTGAAGTGGTCGATGTAACGGGAGAACTTGGAGGTTATAACTTTCAGTGGGCTTTTAGTAGTGGTGTGGTGTGTGCAAAAGCACTCAAACGCTTTGGAGTTTAACCTCTCCTTAAAAGCTCAAAAGTTATAATCTAAAAATGTAAACATATCTAAAGGGATACGATGAAAAAAGTTTTAAGCAAGGTTGCTTTGGCAACATTGATGGCAGCGGCTCCACTTGCAGCGAGTAACTACTCTTTTAATACAAATTCACTTTTCGCAGTAGAGGGAAGTTTTAGTAGTTTGGATGTTTCTGGTGTTGGCTCATCTGGAACATATGCTAGCAAAGATTTTGCTGGTGGTGGTTTGAAGATTGGTGCTGAGAGTGATCACTATAGAGTTTTTATTGGTGTAAGGGGGTACGATATTGAAGATTTTTCTTATGCTTATTCGTATGGAGTTGATTTAGATTATAAATTTAACTTTTCAAAAATCATGAACTTTTTTATTGGTATCAATGGTGGTCAAGTTGATATGAGTCATAAAATCGCAACAGGTACTGAAAAGATCAATGAAGTTTATTATGGTGCTAATCTAGGATTTAATTACCATTATGATGATCTTATCGATTTAGAGTTTGGTGCACACGGGATGAAGATTGATAATTTTGATAATATGGTTTCAGGTTATGGAAGTGTTATCATAAAATATCAGATGGACTAAACCGTTTGGAAAATGGTGGTCACGACTGGATTTGAACCAGTGACCACCACCATGTCAAGGTGGCACTCTACCACTGAGTTACGCGACCATTTTAAAATTAGAATTTTATCATACTTTTCTTAAACTAATTTTCTTTTTTAATCTTTTTTTTTAAACTTTGTTTCTTTTGAAAATATTCTCAAAAATCTTATATTTTTACTTTTAATTTAGGTATTTAAGTTGTATAATTACAGCATCTAAGATCCATTGTTTCAATGTATCGATTATTATCTACCACAAGGTAACTTATGAATATAACTGAATTAGAAGAGTTAGGACTAAAAAATATAGGGAAGGTTTTTCATAACCTTAGCTATGATGAGCTTATTCAACATGAACTAGATAACGGTGAAGTGCAACTTACAAAAAAAGGTGCAACTGCAGTTGATACTGGTATCTTTACTGGGAGAAGCCCAAAAGATAAGTACTTTGTTGATCGTGATCCATCTAACAAGTATATTGCTTGGGGTGATATCAATCAAAAAGTATCTGAAGAGGTTTTTAACGAGCTTTTAGAGGTTGCACAAGAGCAACTTTCAAACAAAGATTTATATGTTACTGATGTGTTTTGTGGTTCCTCTCCAGCATCAAAACGCTCTATCCGTTTTGTAACAGAGATCGCTTGGCAGTCTCACTTTGTGAAAAATATGTTTATCCGTCCAACTGAAGCAGAACTTGAAGTGTTTAAGTCTGACTTTGTGGTGATGAATGCTTGTAAAGCAGTAAATGACAAATGGAAAGAGCATGGGCTTAACTCTGAAGTGTTTGTTCTTTTTGATGTAGAGCGTAACATGGCGATCATCGGTGGTACATGGTATGGCGGTGAGCTTAAAAAAGGTATCTTTTCTATGATGAACTACTGGTTACCACTAGAGGGTAAACTTTCTATGCACTGTTCTGCAAATGTTGGAGAAAAAGGTGATACTGCACTTTTCTTTGGACTGAGTGGAACGGGTAAAACTACACTCTCTACTGATCCAAACCGTGCACTTATCGGTGATGATGAGCATGGTTGGGATAACCACGGTGTGTTTAACTTCGAGGGTGGATGTTATGCAAAAGTTATCAACCTTGATGGTAAAAGTGAACCTGAGATCTACAATGCTATCCGTAAAAATGCACTTTTAGAAAATGTTGTGATGTACGGTGAGGGTGAAGTTGACTATGAAGATGGATCAAAAACTGAAAATACTCGTGTTTCTTACCCTATCGAGCATATTGAGAACCATAAAAAAGATCTTATGGCAGGTCATCCTGAAAATATCATCTTTTTAACAGCAGATGCTTTTGGTGTACTTCCTCCTGTATCTAAGCTTACAAAAGAGCAGGCGATGTACTACTTTTTAAGTGGTTATACTGCAAAAGTTGCTGGTACTGAGCGTGGTATTACTGAACCAACTGCAACTTTCTCAGCTTGTTTTGGTGAAGCTTTCTTACCGCTTCATCCAACTGTTTATGCAAAACTTCTTGGTGAGAAGATCGATAAGCATGATGTAAATGTTTATCTTGTAAACACTGGTTGGACTGGTGGTGCTTATGGTGTTGGTAAACGTATGAGTATCAAAGATACACGTGCTTGTATCAATGCTATCTTAGATGGAAGCATCAAAGATAGTGAGTTTGATACAACAAAAACATTTAGACTTCAAGTGCCAAAAACTCTTGGTGATATCAACCCAGATATCTTAAATCCACGTAATGCCTGGGAGAACAAAGAGGAGTTTGATGCAACTCGCGACAAACTTGCTGCGATGTTTATCGAAAACTACAAAAAATACCAAGGTGGAGATAACCCAGACTTCTCTGCTTATGGACCAATCGTAGGAAGCTAAAGAGCTTTTATTCTTCTATCTGAAAAGTAGATGAAATAATTTCATCTACTTTATTGCACTTAAATCTTCACATTAGAGATTCTTTTTATTATACTTTATTCACTTTCTTTATTATATAATACACAAATTTTTTAAGGGGACAAAATGGACAATATTAGAGATTTTTTAACACATGATCATAGAGCATGTGATGAGGTTTTTGCACAGATGGAGCAGAAGGCTTCTGAAGATTTATCTGCAGCAAAAGAGTTGGTAGAACAATTTGTAGCAGATATGGAGAAACACTTCCAAATGGAAGAGCGTGTATGTTTGCTGAATTTGAAGCAAAAACAGGGATGACACAAGGACCAACTGCAATGATGCGTCATGAGCATGAACAGATGAGAAATCTAATGCGCCAACTTTTAGATGCACTGGAAGCTGGTGATAAGGATAAGTTTATGGGAACATCTGAGACACTTATGATACTTTTGCAACAACACAATATGAAAGAGGAGCAGATGCTTTATCCAATGGCACAACAACACCTCTCAGCAGAAGCACCACGCATCATCGATATGATGCAGTCAATAGTTGTTGAGTAGGATCTTCTTTGGATTTTAATGGACTCTCAATAGATCAAGCTCCACCTATCTCAGCACCACTGCGTTTTTTTCTTAGTGCACCTCTGTTTGGGATTTTTGCTGGAGTGTTATTACTTTTTGTAGATCCAGCAAATCTAGTTAGCCGTTTCTCGATGGAATCTATCGCAGTGGTTCATGCTATTACGATAGGTTTTTTTGGTTTTGTTATGCTTGGAGCACTAACACAGATGTTGCCTGTATTAGCAGGGGTGAAAATCGTCGAAGTTGAGATGTTAACACGTTATGCACATATCTCTTTGGTAGTAGGTGTCATAGCTCTTGTGAGTGGTTTTTTAAGTGGTGTAACATTTTTCTTTCTTCTTGCGATGGTGGGACTTGGAATTGGCTTTTTGAGTTTACTTCTTTTTATAGCACTCTCAATTAAAGATGTAAAAAACTTTACACCAACGGTGAAAAATATGGCAATAAGTGTTGTTTTTGCCTTAGCTTCAGTTGTTTTTGGGCTTTTGCTTTTAGGGGAGTATCTTCAAGAGAGTACAACATCGCTACACCTTTTTTTGGCAAATATACATAGTGTTTGGGCTATTTTTGGATTTGCAGGGATTTTGCTTATAGGTGTTGCGTTTCAGGTTTTACCAATGTTTTATGTAGCACCTGCATTTAAAAACTTTTGCCTCTCAAAGGTGGCAAAGATTATCTCAACTGGTTTAGTGTTGTGGTTGTTTCTTAATCTTTTTTTAGTTGAGTACAGTTATATAGCGAAGATATGCATAGCTCTTTTTTTCTGGGCATTTGCTACAACTGCATGGCTAAAGCTCAACCAACGAAAACGTAAGGTGAGTGATATTACGATATGGTATTGGAGAGTTGCAGCACTCTCATTGAGTGTTGGAGCTTTTTTTTGGGTAGGTGATGAGTATTTTCACTCAGAGTATACTGTTTTAGTTGGACTTTTCTTTGGACTTGGCTTTTTGATGAGTATCATGATGGGGATGCTTTATAAGATTATCCCTTTTCTTGTGTGGTTTCATCTCAATGGTGCTGGGTATATGAGTATCCCAACAATGAATGAGATGATAGATAAAAGACTCTCAAAACTGCAATTTTTGCTTTTTATGATCTCTTTTGGAGGATTTGTTTTAAGTTTTTTTATGCCACAGTTTTTATGGTTTTTTGCACTTACTTTTATCCTAAGTATGGCTATACTTGAGTATAATGTCATGAGTTGTGCATTATTGTATGCAAAGATTAAAAAAACAAAACCAGATTTTGATATGAGTGCATTTAAATGAAAAATATAATACTAATAGGTTTTATGGGTGTAGGTAAAGGGAGTTTGGCGCGTGAAGTGATCAAGCATTCTGATTATATGGCAATCGATACAGATGATCTGATAGAGTCGATGGAAAATCGTAAGATAAAAACCATTTTTGAGGATGAGGGTGAAGCATATTTTCGCTCTTTAGAAAAAAAGGTTGCAAAATGGCTTGAGGGGAGTGTAAAAAATACACTTATCTCAACTGGTGGTGGATTTTACAAACAAAAAAATCTCAATAAAATAGGCTTGGTGGTTCTTTTAGATTCCCCTTTTGATGAGATTATCAAACGTATCAAAAAACATCCAAACGCAGCAAAAAAACTCAAAAAACGTCCATTGTTAGCAGATTTGCAAAAGGCAAAAGCACTCTATGATGAACGCAGACCAGAGTATCTTAAGCGAGCTGACATTGTGATAGATGTGACAAAAAAAAGTGCTCTTGAGTGTTCAAAAGAGCTTTTAAAAAAGGTAAAAAAATATGACTAAACTCTTTTTGATAGTTGTTGCATTTGTAGTGACAACATTGAGTGCAAATGAGGTGCACTGGGCTAAAGATTTTCAAAGTGGTGTTGCAACAGCACAAAAAGAGCATAAACCTATTTTGTTTATCTTTTCAAGTACACAGTGTAAATATTGTGTTTTGTTAGAAGAAAATGCTCTAAGTGATGCAAAAGTGATCAACTCTTTAAACAAAGATTATGTAGCGATTATATCGTATGTAGATAAAGGGGATTATGTTCCTAGAGAGTTATGGAGACCTGGAACACCAACGATTTGGTTTTTAGATCCAAATGGTGAACCAATGTATGCCATTGATCGTAATTTTCCTCTCGTAGGGGCGATAGATAAGAAGATTTTTGTACAGATACTAGCTGTTGTAAAACAAGATTTTGACAAAAAAAATAAAGGGAAGTAGATGATATTTGTAAATGTAAATGATGCAGATTTTCAGGCTCAATTCGATGAGCTTTTGGGCCGTGGAAAAATGGATATGGATAATGTATCTAAGATAGTTGGTGGAATTATCAATGAGATAAAAACTCAAAAAAATACAGCACTCAAGTCACATATATCAAAATTTGATGGATGGAGTCCACAAGAAGATAGTGAATTGAAAATCTCTTCTGAGGAGATGGAAAAAGCATATAACAATATCGATAAAGAGCTTCTGGATGCACTCCATCTTGCATATAACCGTATCAAAACATACCATGAGAAACAAAAGCCAAAATCGTGGATAGATACAGAAGAAAACGGAACTATCTTGGGGCAAAAAGTAACTGCAGTTGATAGTGCAGGGCTTTATATCCCTGGTGGTAAGGCGGCTTATCCATCATCACTGTTGATGAATGTTATCCCTGCTCAGGTTGCTGGTGTGGAAAATATTGTTGTATGTACACCAACACCAGAAAATGAACCAAACGAGCTTCTACTTGCAGCTTGTCATCTTTGTGGTGTTACAGAGGTGTATAAGGTAGGTGGAGCAAGTGCTATTGCAGCTATGGCTTATGGTACTGAGACGATCCCTAAGGTTGATGTTATTACAGGTCCTGGAAATATCTTTGTAGCAACTGCTAAGAAGATGGTCTTTGGTGAAGTCAATATAGATATGATTGCAGGACCAAGTGAGATCGGTGTTTTAGCAGATGAGTCTGCAAACGCAAACCACCTTGCGATTGATCTTCTTTCTCAGGCTGAACATGACGAGATGGCAAGCTCTATCCTTATCACACCAAGTCAAAAACTTGCAGATGAAGTAAAAGTGGAGATAGAAAACTGGCTTACAAAACTTCCACGCCAAGAGATAGCAAGAAAGTCTATTGAGGAGAGGGGTGCTATCATTATCACTAAAGATATGGATGAAGCAATAGCATTGATGAATCAAATAGCACCAGAGCATTTGGAGGTTGCAACATCATCACCATTTGAACTGCTTCCTTTCATCAAGCATGCAGGGGCTATCTTTTTAGGACATAATACTCCAGAAGCGATAGGAGATTATATAGCAGGACCAAACCATACACTTCCAACAGGAGGAACAGCGAAGTTCTACTCACCACTTGGGGTTGAGAATTTTATGAAAAAAAGCTCCATTATCTCTTTTAGCTCTCAAGCTATCAATGAGATAGGTGAGGAGTGTGCACTGATTGCAAACACTGAGAGTTTAACAGCTCATGAACAATCAGTAAGAGTGAGATTAGGTTAATCTCACTCAATAATATTTAAAATTATAATAAATATCACCACTTCAAATATAAGTTTACCAAATATACACACAAACTCAATATATTTAAAATTCACCTTCTAATTATAAGTTATTTTAAGAATTCTTAGTTACCATAGAAACAGAAAAAAAGCCTAGAATGCCGTGCATAAGGGCTTCTTTTATATGTAATTAGTCTTAGTTATAAATCTTAAAAAAGCCTTTTAGGCAAAAAAAGGAGAATATATGCAATTAGGTTTCCTAGTTGATTTACACCTATGTATGGGTTGTAAAGGATGTGAGATCGCATGTAAAGTGGAAAATGAAGTTCCACTGAGTACATGGAGACTACGTGTAAAGTATGTTGATGTGGGAACGTTCCCTGAAACAAAAAGAACATTTACACCACTTCGTTGTAATCATTGTGAAAATGCACCGTGTGAGAGAATCTGTCCAGTTTCAGCGTTGCACTATTTAGAAAATGGAATTGTAAACATTGATAAAGAGAGATGTATTGGGTGTGCAGGTTGTGTTATGGCTTGTCCTTATGGTGCTATCTATATTGATCCACAAACACAAACAGCTGACAAGTGTACATACTGTGCTCACCGTGTAGCAAGTTCTATGATGCCAGCATGTGTTGTAGCATGTCCAGTGCAGGCAAATATATTTGGAGATCTTGATGATCCAACATCAAATATCTCAAAATATATTATGGAAAATCAAGCGGGTGTACAAGTTCGTAAGCCAGAGAAGGGTACAAACCCTCATCACTTCTATGTTGGTGGTGGTAATGTAAACCTTAATCCACTTGCATCACATAGAGTTGAAGGGCATTCACTCTTTAATAAGATAACAACACTTCCTGTAGGAGGACACCACTAATGGCAGCACATGAAATTTTAGCAGCTACAAATGCTGTGGTTACTTTGGATGTAGCATTACCAGGTACAGTTTGGCCTTGGCTTGTTACTGTAAATATGTGGGCAAAGAGTATCGGTACAGGTGTAATCTTTATGCTTATGCTTCTTTTAAAAAGATACCCTCAACAGGTTGGAAAATTAAGATTTCAAACAACAGTTGTTGCGATAGTATTTATCCATATCTTTTTACTCTTTACACTAGCTGATTTACATCAGCCTTTACGTATGTGGCATATCTTTTTCTATCCACATGTAACATCAGCAATTACAGTTGGTGCATGGATGGCAACAGCATTTGTTGGTCTTTTGTTCCTTCTTGCATTTTTATCTTTTATCAAAAAAGATGATGCTGCGTTTGATAAAACACTTCCATGGGTAGTAGCACTTGCGATTCCTGTAACTCTTTATACAGCAGGGTTGATGTCTCAATGTACTGCACGTGAGTTGTGGCAAATGCCAACAGAATCAGCACAAATGATTTTTGCAGCTCTCCTTTCAGGTTCTGCATTTATGATCTTACTTGGTGGTTCTCAACTGAATTGGGAAGCAAAACGTAGTCTATCAAACATTTTGGCTTTAAGTGCATTTATGTCGTTTGTACTTTATATGTCTGAGTATGTATTTGGTCCTATGAAAGCTGAAGAGGTTGCTGCAGTACTAGAGTACATCAAAGGTGATGGACCATACACAGTGATGTTCTGGATTGGTCAGTGGGTGGCATATTTACTTCCTATGCTTCTTATTGCACTTTCACGTAGTTCAAAAAATGAAAGTATTTTAAAATTAGCCGCAATATTAGCTATTGTAGGTTTAGCAGTTGTGAAACATGTATGGCTCATGATTCCACAATTATTACCGATGAGTTAGGGGGAATATAAATGTATTTACAAAGTAGAAGAACATTTTTAAAAGGTGCTGCATTTAGTGTAGCTGGTGTTGCGATTGCAAAAGGTGTATTTACAACTGATGCAAAAGCTGAGTCTGTTGAGCAGAGTAAATTTACAAATACTCCAGATTCACTCTCTTTTTACCCTCCGATGGAAGAGTGGGCAGATTTTAAAGAGTTAGATGGAAATGACTGGAAACGTGGCGGTATTGAGCGCCATGGTGTAAGAAGTGAGTCTAATCCTGATGGGATCGAAGTAAATGACTATATGATCGTTCCAACAGCTTGTTCAAACTGTGAAGCATCTTGTGGTTTAACTGCATGGATCGATAAAAAAACTTTTACAGTGAAGAAGTATATGGGTAATCCACTTCATCCAGGTTCTCGTGGTCGTAACTGTGCAAAAGGGTACGCAACACAATCACAAATGTATGATCCAGATCGTATCCCATTTCCACTAAAACGTGCTCCAGGTTCTAAACGTGGTGAGGGTAAATGGATCCGTACCACTTGGGATGAAGCTATGACAACTATCGGTAAGAAGATGGGTGATACACTTGCTAAAGGTGATGAGCTTTCTAAAAAAACAGTAATGTTTCATGTTGGTCGTCCAAATGAAAATGGTTTTACAGGGAAAGTTTGGCATACACTTGGTTGTGATGCGTTTAACTCACATACTAACATTTGTTCTTCAGGTGGTCGTACACCAACAATCCAGTGGGCAAATGATGATAGAACATCTCCAGATTGGGCGAATGCGAAGTTGATCTTTTTGAACTCTTCTCATGCTGCAGATGCAGGGCATTATTTCCAACAATCTGCTTCGTTTATTGCTGATGCTAGAGCAAAAGGTGCAAAACTTGTAGTTATGGATCCACGTATGTCTAACTCTGCTGGTATGGCTGATCTTTGGATCGCAGCATGGCCTGGTACTGAGCCATTGATCTATCTTTACTTAACGCAAAGAATCCTCAACGAAAATAAAGTTGATCGTGATTTTGTGAAAAAATGGATGAATTGGGAAGTATTTTTAGATAACAAAAAATATCTTGAGTATATGGTAGAAAAAGGGTATATCTCTAAAGTACCTACGAAGAATAATTTTGATGCTTTCTTAGATACTATAAAAGAGCTTTATACACCATACACTCTTGAACATGTTTCAAAAGAGACACATGTTCCTGCATATAAATTAGAAGAACTTTATGATATGTTCATCTGGGCTGGAACTTCTATATCTTCATACTTCTGGCGTGCAACTGCTGCTGGTAACCGTGGTGGATGGATGAGTGGTCGTACAGGGTATTTACCAATTGCTCTTCGTGGTGCTATTGGTCCTGAGGGTGGTACATTTTTCCACCACTTCCATGTTATCTCTGTTGCTGGTAAGGGTGGTAGCTCTACAGTTGGTCAAGGTAAACGTGGTGCAAATATCCCTAAAGTTGATGTGTATAATGAACTTACATGGCCACCAGAATGGCCACTCTCAACATATGAGATGTCATTCTTGCTACCACATCTTCTAAGCGATAAAGCATGGCAGAAAAAATGGCAAGATAAAGGTTTAAATGTTCCTACAAAACTTTCTGTTTGGATTCCACGTATGTATAACCCTGTTTGGATCAATCCAGATGGTTTTAGATGGATTGAGACAATTAAAGATGAGTCAAAGATGGAGCTTACATTTAACCTCTCTCCTACTTGGTCTGAGACAAACTGGTATGTTGATTATATCTTGCCTGTTGGACTTGCTGGTGAAAGACACGATCAACATTCAGAAGCAACAATGCCTGCTCGTTGGACATCATTCCGTCAACCTGTAATGCGTGTAGCCCTTGAGAAAGCTGGATGGAAACCAAACAACCCTAACCGTGCTACACTAGAAGCACACATCAAAGCTGGTCTTGGTGAAGTATGGGAAGAAAATGAGTTTTGGTTTGATATGTGTGTGAATTACATTGATCCAACTGGTAAACTTGGTATCAAGAAGATGTGGGAATCTAAAAAGAATCCTGGGAAACCTGTTACGATTGCAGAATGGTATGATGCTGCGTTTGGTGATAACTTGCCAAACCTTAAAGCAACTGCAACTTCTGATGCACGTTACAAAAACAAAGAGTATCCAGTTTATGAGTATATGAGAGATCATGGTGCTTGGATGGAAGAGAATAAAATTTATTCTGCACAAGAGCGTGAGATCAAAGATGATGGTAAAAACTATATTGCACATGGTCATAAATATAACAAACATCATGTAAAGATCGATAAACGTACAGGTGTTATGACTGCTGAACATAACGGTAAGAAAAAATCTATCGGTATTGAGATTGATGGTAAGAAGATGGAAGGTTTTGCTACACTTGATAAAAAACTTGACTTCTTCTGTGAGTGGCTTGCTGATGATTGGAAATGGCCAGAGTATGCTATTCCGTTCTATCCAAGAACTCCTCAAGAGAAAAAAGAGATGTCACATATTGTATCTCATGTAGATCACTCTTATATGACTGAAGAGAACTCGTATGCACTCAATACAGTGTTCCGTTTACCATATAATATCCATACACGTTCTGCAAACTCTAAGCATCTTATGGAGATATCGCAAAACCATGATCCTATCTGGATCTCAACTCCAGATGCGGCTCGCCAAGGTTTTAAACGTGGTGATGCTATTCGCGTTAGAATTGTAGATAGTGTAACAGGTCTTGAGTCTGGTTACTTTGTTGCTATGGCTGTGCCAACAGAGGGTGTACTTCCTGGTACACTGGCTTGTTCACACCATGGAGGTCGTTGGAAACTTGTTAATTCTGTATCTATCCCTAATGGTGTAAGTGATGGTAAAGTTGATTCTCAACCAGTTGCACGTAATATGAACGATCCTAAATTTATGGCTGCAGCTGTTAAGGGTGCAGGTAGTGCTG
>JAMORZ010000161.1 GCA_027063295.1 Sulfurimonas sp. | reverse complement strand
TTTGTTAAAACAAAACAGGCAGATTATGACACTTCATGGCTTCACATGAGTACAGGTCAGGCTTTGAGTATTCCGTTTTTTCTCTTGGGTATCTGGCTTGTAAGCAGAGCATTTGTGAGTAAAACGCAGTGATACAAAAAGTTGTCTTAGTCTATTTTATTTTTATCAATATCGCTGCGTTTGTGGTGTTTAGTTTTGATAAGTTTCGCTCCCGTGTAGGGGCTTCACGTATTAGTGAGAGGGAGTTGCATACTTTTAGTCTCATTGGTGGTTTTTTAGGAGCTTCCCTTGCTATGGCACTGTTTCGTCACAAAACCTCAAAAAACTCTTTTTTACTGAAGCATATCGCTATTATTGCTTTATGGATAGTTGCTACACTTTATTATTTTTTAGAGTTAAATACACTAAACTTTTTGCGCTAACGTTTAGAATGGTGTTTCTTTTTATCTCTGTCAACAGACTTTTTCCACAGATGTGGTATGAGAAAGTAAGCCCCAATGGAACTAATAATTGAGTAGAAAAAAGCACCAAAGTAAAGAGGTATAAAAATATCATCAAGATTCTCTTTAAACCAATCAATTGTCATCTCAACATCACTTACTTGCATATTGAGCAAAAATGATCCTGTGTAGTATTCTATAGTATAGATAGGTGGCATAGTAAAAGGGTTGGTGATCCACACCATCGCAACAGCAATGGGAACATTAAAACGAAAAAATGGCATAAAAAGGAGTGTTGCAGCCATCTGCATAGGCATAGGGATAAATGCAATAAAGAGCCCTAAAACTACACCACGAGTGATCATTTTTCTACTTCCTGAGAGGTATGCAGGTGGTATTTTATATTTTTGGATAAATGCTTTTAACTTTTCACTTTGTGTTGTTTTTTTTAGGGATTTTCTAACCATTTAGCACTACTTGGAATTTTTTATGCAATTATACTATTTTTTTCCTGCAATTTATCTACTTTAATATGATAAAATTAGACACTAAAATAAAAAGGTGATGAATGTCATTTGAAAAACTTGGGGTATTTAAGCCGCTGCTTGATGCCATCAAAGATCTAAACTACGAAACGCCAACAATGATACAAACAAGAGCTATCCCTCTTGTGTTGCAAAAAAAAGATATCTTTGCAACAGCACAAACAGGTACAGGAAAAACAGCTGCGTTTGCCCTGCCGTTGCTGCAACGTTTGAGAAAACCTCAAGAGGGCAAAGGGGTACGAGCAGTGATTCTCTCCCCAACAAGAGAACTCTCTATTCAGATCTACGAAGATATCAACAGCTATGCTAAATATATGCAGATAAAAACAGATATCTTAGTAGGTGGAAAAGATCTGCAAAAACAAAGAAAACGGCTTAAAAGTGGCATAGAGATTATTATTGCTACACCTGGAAGGCTTTTGGAACATCTTGAAAATGGGTTGAACCTTAAAGATGTAGAGATTTTTGTGCTTGATGAAGCAGACAGAATGCTTGATATGGGTTTTACAAAAGATATTAAAAAAGTTGTGCCGTATCTGCCTAAAAAACATCAAACACTCCTTTTTTCTGCCACATATTCAGAGAAGGTAAGAAAACTCTCAAAACTTATCTTAAATAAGCCTGCATTTATTGAGACGGCTAAGAAAAATACAACAGTAGATACCATCAACCAGATAGCATATCAAGTAGATACCAACAGAAAAGCTGAACTTTTGGCATACCTGATAGGATCAAGAAACTTTCCTCAGGTGCTTGTCTTTACCAAAACAAAAGCGAGTGCAGACTTTTTGGCTGAGGAGCTTAAAAAAGATGGCCTAAAATGTGGTGTGATCCATGGAGACAAAACAAAAGCAAGTCGTCTTAAAACACTAACACAGTTTAAAGAGGGGAAATTTCGTGTGCTTGTTGCGACTGATATCGCTTCACGTGGGCTTGATATCGAGGAGTTGCCTTATGTTATCAACTATGAGCTCCCTTCGATTCCTGAAGATTATGTACATCGTGTAGGAAGAACAGGTCGTGCAGGTCGTGAGGGTGAGGCTATTTCACTTATAGATATCTATGAGAAGTATGATATTCGCGATATTGAAAAACTTATAGGGCAAAAGATACCAAAAGAGGTTGTCGAGGGGTTTGAGCCAGATCCAAATATCAGAAGAAAAGATATAGATGAGGTGAAACTCAAAGCTGAACATGCTCGTGAGGGTAAAAAGTTTATCAAGCATGAAGCGAAGGTGAAAAAAGTAACAGCAAAGTCACTTAAACAAGCAAAGAAAAAACGTAAAACGACAAAACGTGACAAATAGCGAAGATGTTTGAACACTACTCCTTAGAGATACTCTACCAAGATGAGTATATAGTCGCTATCAACAAACCAACAGCATTGTTAGTGCACAAATCGATGATAGACAGAGATGAGAAGTTCTATGCGATGAAGATGTTGCGAGATCAGATAGGGCAGTGGGTTTATCCTGTACACAGACTAGATAAACCCACAAGTGGAGTACTTTTATTTGCACTTGACAAAGAGAGCGCCAGAGTGTTAAATGAGCAGTTTAGGGAGCACTCTATTGAGAAAACCTACATCGCTGTTGCTCGTGGCTATGTAGAGAAAAATGGTGTAGTAGATCACCCACTCAAAGAGAAACTTGACAAGATAAGTGATAAAGATGCAAAGCAAGATAAAGAGGCACAAGAGGCAATAACTCACTATGAGTGTTTGGCTCAAGTGGAACTTGATGCAAGTGTAGGCAGATATAACACAACTCGCTATTCTTTAGTAAAACTTACACCAAAAACAGGACGAAAACACCAACTTCGCCGTCATATGAAACATATAAACCATCACCTGCTTGGTGATACAAAATATGGCAGAGGGGAACATAACAAGTTTGTGCGAAGTAAGTACGGTATGCACAGACTTTTACTCCATGCAAAAAGCTTAGAGTTTACTCACCCCTACACACAAGAGAGGATCATCTTAGATGCTGCATTTGATGAGACATTTGAGATGATTTTTTCTGCATTTGGGTGGGAAGAGATACTACAAAGGGAGAAGATATGAGTGAAATGAAAGAGAAATTTTTAAAAGAATATGCAAAACCTGCGTTTGAGATTGAAAAAGTGGAGCTTGTGTTTGAGCTTTTTGAAGAGTATGCGACAGTACATAACACAATGGTGTTTCATCGTAGAGATAAAGATACACATGAGTTGCGTTTAGATGCTCTTGATTTGGAGCTTTTGAGTGTTGAGATGGATGGTTTTGAGCTAGATTCAAAACACTATATTGTAGAAGATGAGTATTTGGTTATCAAAGATGTACTGGATCATTTTACTCTAAAAATCATCAACAAAATCTATCCTCAAAACAACACAGAGTTAGAAGGTCTTTATAAGTCGGGTTCAATCTTTTGTACTCAAAATGAGCCAGAGGGGTTTCGCCGTATTACACCATACCTTGATAGACCAGATGTGATGAGTGTCTTTACCACAACTATCATAGCAGATAAAAAAAGATACCCAATCCTTTTATCAAATGGAAACAAGATGCAATGCCATGAGAGCTTTGATACAAAACATGGTGTGACTTGGCATGACCCACACCCAAAACCATCGTATCTTTTTGCACTTGTTGCAGGAGACCTAGGTGTGGTGAGTGATAGTTTTACTACTATGAGTGGTAATGAAGTAGCTCTTAATATCTACTGTGATCTTGGCAATGAGAGTAAATGCTATCATGCGATGGACTCACTCAAAAAAGCGATGGCTTGGGATGAGCAAAACTATGGCAGAGAGTATGATCTAGATTATTATAACATCGTAGCAGTGGATAGTTTTAATATGGGAGCAATGGAGAATAAAGGGCTTAATATCTTTAACTCTGCTTATGTGTTGGCAGACAGTGACACAGCAACAGATGCAAACTTTATGGGGATAGAATCGGTCATCGCTCATGAGTATTTTCATAACTGGACGGGCAATCGTATCACATGTCGTGACTGGTTTCAACTCACGCTCAAAGAGGGGCTTACCGTTTTTCGAGACCAGTGCTTTAGTGCAGATATTAACTCAGCTGAGGTACAACGCATCGATGATGTCAAGGCTCTTAGAGAGCGACAGTTTGTAGAGGATGCTTCTGCAACATCACACCCGATCCAGCCAAAGTCTTATATCTCTATGAACAACTTTTACACAGCAACAGTGTATGAAAAGGGTGCTGAGGTTATCAGAATGATACATACTCTTTTGGGTAAAGAGAAGTATAGAAAAGCAACAGATCTTTACTTTGAGCGTTTTGATGGACAAGCAGTTACTACTGAGGATTTTCTTTGGGCAATGGAGCAGGGTGGTGAGTGTGATTTAGAGCAGTTTCGTTTGTGGTACCATCAAAGTGGCACACCAAAGCTCAAAGTTGAAGAAAATTTTGTAGATGGGAAATACACTCTGCGTTTAACTCAGGTTGTGCTTAAAAGTGTAGATGGCAAGGAGCAAAAGCCATACTACTATCCACTCAAGATAGCACTCTATAATAGTGAAGATGGAGTACTAGAACATGAAGATATGCTTATTATCTCCAAAGAGAGTGAAGAGTTTGTTTTTGAGGGTTATGGTTCAAAACCAGTACTTTCAATCAATAGAGATTTTTCAGCACCTATTATAGTAGAACAAGAAGATGTGAATTATCCTTTCTTGATGAAGTATGACACAAACAGCTTTACCCAATATGAAGCAGCACAAAACTTTGCTCTTGTTACACTAGAGACAATGATGGACTCAGGAGAGATTTCGCAAGAGTATATCAGTGCATTTGGAGCACTTTTAAAGCTTGATGTTGATCTTTCTTATAAAGCACTTTTGTTGGAGTTGCCAAGCATCAGTGTTTTGATGCAACGTCAAAATGTTGTTCATATAGATCTTATTTGTAGTGTTCGTTCAAGATTGCTAAAGGTGTTGGCAACAACATATAAAACACAACTTTTAGAGTTGTATGAGAAAAATCACATCCAAACTGATACAAGTATAGAGCGAGAGAGTATCGCAAAACGTGCAATAAAAAATAGAGCACTACGATTGTTGTCATATGGTGATGATAAGATGTTTATAGAACTTTCATATAAACAATACAAAGCAAGTCAGACGATGACAGATAAAATAGTTGCGTTTGATATTTTGCAAAATACTGATGCAACTTATGCAGAAGAAGCAAGAGAAGATTTTTATCATCGATATAAAGATAACACACTTGTGATGAATAAATATTTTGCATCTCTAGCTTCTGTAGACAAAGAGGATGTTTTAGAAAATGTAAAAAAATTGCAAAATGATGAGGTATATGATGAAAAAGTACCAAATCTTGTACGTGCTCTTTTAGGAAGTTTTACACGAAATTATAAATATTTTCATGCAAAAGATGGAAGTGGATATAAATTTATCGCTCAAAAAATAATAGAGATAGATCGATTCAATCCACAGGTGGCTTCTGCACTCTCAGGTGCTTTTAAAACCTACAATAAAATGGACAACAGTTCCAAAAAAATGATTAAAAGAGAATTAGAGTGTGTAGTTTCTACTCAATCTATCTCCAAAAATACATTTGAAATTATCAATAAAATATTAACTTTGTAAAAAAAAGTTTCTATTTTGAGCTTGAAAACCCCGTAAAATAGGGGTTTTTGTTTTTACATAAATCAGCTTTATACAAACCATAAGTAGAAAAAATTAGTATATAAGATAAAAAAGTGATAGAATGGTGTCAAAGTAAATTTTAGAACTTTAATTAGAGGATACATATATGGCAAGATTAGTTGTTTTAGGTGGTGGTGTTGCGGGTCAT
>JAMORZ010000160.1 GCA_027063295.1 Sulfurimonas sp. | reverse complement strand
ATTACTCGGGTCACTTACAATGATAGGAGATTGGGTACTTTATAAGCTTAGTGGAGTTTTAGCAAGTGACCCGAGTAATGCAGGAACAACAGGGGTTTTTTCTCTAAAAAAACGCAACTGGTCACCAGTAATGGCAAAAGAGATAGGGCTTAAAGATGATATATTCCCTCCTATCTTAGAAGTTGGGGATGTGATGGGAAGTGTGACACAAAACGCAGCTCAGCAAACAGGACTGAGCACAACTACAAAGGTAGTGATGGGTGGTGGTGATGTACAACTTGGCTCGGCCGGTCTAGGTGTGGTAAAAGCCTCACAGGTCGCTGTGCTTGGTGGGAGCTTTTGGCAACAGGTAGTAAACATCTCAAGTGCTACAAAACCTCCAAAAGATATAGCTCTAAGAGTTAACCCTCATGTGATAGATGGACTTTCACAAGCTGAGGGGATCACCTTTTTTTCAGGACTTGTGATGCGATGGTTTCGTGATGCTTTTTGTGGAGTTGAAAAACTTGAAGCTCAAAAAAGAGGGTGTGATGTTTATGAAGTGCTTGAGGAAAACGCAGCTGATGTGCCTGTAGGCTCATACGGAATTATGCCGATATTTTCAGATGCTATGAAGTACGGAAAATGGTATCATGCAAGTCCAAGTTTTTTAAATCTTGGGATAGATCCACAAATCTACAATACAGCTTCAATGTTTCGTTCTTTGGAAGAAAATGCAGCGATAGTCTCAAGTATAAACCTTGAAAATATCAAAAAATTTAGTGGGGTGGAGTTTGATGAGATTGTGTTTGCTGGAGGAGCAAGTAAGGGTGAGTTGTGGTCGCAGATACTTGCAGATGTGACAGGTTATAGCGTTCGTATCCCAAAAGTGACAGAAGCAACAGCTCTTGGTGCAGCTATGGCTGCAGGTGTTGGAGTGGGGATCTATAAAGATCTACAAAGTGCTGCTGCAACACTTGTAGAATGGGAGAAAACATATACACCCAACAAAGAAAACACCAAACTTTATGATGAGCTAAAACATAAGTGGCAGAGAGCTTATGAAGTGCAATTAAAGCTAGTTGATGATAATATCACAACCTCAATGTGGAAAGCACCGGGACTTTAACAAAAAGATAGAGAGATATGAATAACAGAATAGATTTTGAAACAGCATTAAAACTTTACGATACAGATTTTTTTGAACTTGGAGAGCTTGCCGATGCAAAACGCAAGGAGCTTCATGGGAAAAAAACCTACTTTAACATCAATCGTCACATCAATCCTACCAATGTATGTGCAGATGTATGTAAGTTTTGTGCCTACTCAGCAACTAGAAAAAACCCAAACCAATACACTATGAGTCATGAAGAGATACTCAAAATCGTAGAAGAAAACGATAAAAAAGGTGCAAAAGAGATCCATATCGTCTCTGCACACAACCCAAATGTGACACTAGAGTGGTACTTAAGCATCTTTAAAAAGATTAAAACGCAGTTTCCTCATATCCATGTAAAAGCTCTTACTGCTGCTGAGGTGGACTTTCTCTCACGTCATCATGGACTCTCTTATGATGAAATCTTAGATATGATGGTAGAAAATGGAGTTGACTCTATGCCAGGTGGTGGAGCTGAGATTTTTGATGAGAAGGTGAGGGACTATATCTGTAAGGGAAAAGTGACATCAGATCAGTGGTTTGAGATTCACAGAAAATGGCACGAGAGAGGCAAAAAAAGCAATGTAACAATGCTTTTTGGGCATGTAGAATCTCGTGAACATCGTATAGATCATATGATGCGTATCCGTGAGTTGCAAGATAAGACAGGTGGTTTTAACTGTTTTATCCCACTAGTGTACCAAACGCAGAACAACTACTTAAACATTAAAAAGCCTATCACAGCAAATGAAATTCTTAAAACCTATGCAATCGCTCGTTTAGTGCTTGATAATGTCCCAAACCTTAAAGCTTACTGGGTGACATCAACTGTAAACTTAGCTCTTGTTGCTCAAGAGTTTGGGGCAAATGATCTTGATGGAACGATAGAAAAAGAGTCTATCAACTCCGCAGCAGGTGCAGCAAGTGCCAATGGTGTGGATGTAGAAGAGTTTACCAACCTTATCAAAGATAGTGGTTTTATTCCTGTTGAGAGAGACTCAGTATATAATGAAATCAAGGTTTGGTAGTTGGATATAACAGTAGTTATTCCAACTTATAACCGATACTCCCTTCTAAGGCATGCACTGCGTTCTGTGTATGCACAAACTCTTCAACCAAAAGAGGTGATAGTTATTGATGATGGCTCAAATGACAACACTTCTGAAATAGTCAATGAGTTTAAAAATATCATCTATGTTTACCAGCCAAACAAGGGTGTCTCAGCTGCACGAAACGCAGGGATACAAAAAGCCTCATCAAAATGGATAGCTTTTTTAGACTCAGATGATGAATGGCTCAAAGAAAAACTCCAAGAGCAGGTAGATCTTCACACTCAAAGGGATGTTTTGGTAAGTTACACAGCAGAGAGATGGTTGCGTAACAAACAAGAGGTAAAGATACCTAAAAAGTTTAGAAAAATAGGAAAAGATCCTTTTTTAGAAAACCTTTCTTACTGCAATATCGCTCCATCATCGGTGATGATTCACAAATCTGTTTTGAAAGATGTAGGGGTGTTTGATGAGAGCTTAGAGGTATGTGAGGATTATGACTTGTGGCTTAGAATAGCTCTCAAGTATGAGATAGCCCTCATTAACAAAGCTCTTGTAAACAAACATGCAGGACATGATGAACAACTTGGTTTTAGAAAAAATTTAGAAAAATTTAGGATAAAATCTCTTGAAAAACTACTTTGCAATATAGATGATGCAGAAAAAAAACTATTGGTAGAAAAAGAGCTTGAGGAAAAAATGATTTTTCAAAACAGAAAGTGAAATTTTTAGATTATTTTAATAAATATCAGATATAATTCTACCCACATTCCGGATTAGCTCAGCGGTAGAGTAGATGACTGTTAATCATTTGGTCACTGGTTCGAATCCAGTATCCGGAGCCACAACTTCAAAAAAACTTACAGACCGAACTTTCAATATATATTAATTTTACTTTAGCAACTTATTTGCAATAAGAATTGAGATTTTTATACCATCCACTCAACCCGCCCATTCATTCAAGATAGACTTAACAACAGACCTGGAAAATTACTCGGATATAAAACTCCATCTGAGGTTTTTTATGCTAGAGTTTCAAAAGTAATGGCTGCTTGATTTGAGGTGGAAATTGCATTTATTGGTTGAATGGGCGATCTAAATTATGGTTACTAATAGGTTGCAAAAATGATTTTTCTTGAGACTTAAAGTGATTCTAAAAAAGTGCTTGAAAGTTCGTGTTTTAGGGAGTTTAAAAGTGGCTCCGGATACTGGATTCGAACCAGTGACCAAATGATTAACAGTCATCTACTCTACCGCTGAGCTAATCCGGAATGTTGAAAAGTTTTCTTTTAAAGAATGGTGTCAAGAGAGAGACTTGAACTCTCGACCTCCGGCTTATGAGACCAGCGCTCTAACCAGCTGAGCTACCTTGACATCTTTTAAAGAGGGTGGAATTATAATCAATGAAAGCTTATAAAATTATAAAATCAAACAAAAATCTAAAAAGAATTTAAAACAAATCAAGTTTAGCATTTTCAATAAAGAAAGTTTAGTCATATTGACTAAGAGTGTTGACTTTGTTACTTTTTTTTTGTATTATCACACCTGTAAAATAACAATATAGGAGGACAATGAAATGAATTTTAAACCACTAGGTGAAAGAGTTTTAGTCCAGAGAGTAGAAGAAACAAACACAACTGCAAGTGGTATTATCATTCCTGATAATGCTAAAGAGAAACCTTCTCAAGCTAAGGTTGTAGCAGTGAGTAGTGAAGTAAAAGAAGTAAATATAGATGATACAGTTGTTTTTGGTAAATACTCTGGTACAGAACTTACACTAGAGGGAAGCGAGTACTTGGTACTTGAGACTTCTGATATTTTAGGTGTAATAGCATAATAATTTTTTAAAAAAAGGAGAATAAGATATGGCAAAAGAGATAATTTTTTCAGATAATGCAAGAAATGCTTTAGCTCGTGGTGTTGAAAAACTTACAGATGCGGTAAAAGTAACAATGGGACCACGTGGTCGTAATGTACTGATCCAAAAGTCTTACGGTGCACCAGTACTTACAAAAGATGGTGTTTCTGTGGCTCGTGAGATTGAGCTTGCAGACAAGTTAGAAGATATGGGGGCTCAACTTGTAAAAGAGGTATCTTCAAACACTGCTGATGAGGCTGGCGATGGTACAACAACTGCAACAGTTTTAGCAAATGCGATTTTCAGTGAAGGTCTTAGAAACATCACTGCGGGTGCAAACCCTGTAGAGGTAAAACGTGGTATGGATAAAGCTTGTGAAGCTATCCTTAAAAACCTCAAAGCTGCGAGTAAGTCTATAGATGGAAAACAAGATATTGCTCAAGTAGCGACTATTTCTGCAAATTCAGACACTACTATCGGTGATATGATAGCAGAAGCGATGGATAAGGTTGGTCAAGATGGTGTTATCACTGTTGAAGAAGCAAAAGGTATCAACGATGAACTTGATGTTGTTGAAGGTATGCAATTTGACAGAGGTTACTTAAGCCCATACTTTATCACAAATGCAGAGAAGATGATCGCTGAGATTGAGAATCCTTATATTCTTTTAGTAGATAGCAAGATCACTTCACTTAAAGATCTTTTACCAGTGCTTGAGCAAGTACAAAAAACTTCTCGTCCACTTCTTATCATCGCTGAAGATGTAGAGGGTGAAGCACTTTCAACTCTTGTTGTAAACAAACTTCGTGGTGTACTTAATATCTCTGCTGTAAAAGCTCCAGGTTTTGGTGATAGACGTAAAGCGATGCTTCAGGATATTGCAACATTAACAGCTGGTACTGTGATCTCAGAAGAGACAGGTTTAACACTAGAGGGCACAGATATTTCTATGCTTGGTCAAGCTGCTCGTGTAGTGATCGACAAAGATAATACTGTTATCGTTGATGGTGCCGGAAGTGATGAGACTGTACAAGCTCGTATCAAGGAGATCAAAGTACAAATCGATGCAACAACAAGCGAGTATGATAAAGAAAAACTTCAAGAACGTCTTGCAAAACTCTCTGGTGGTGTTGCTGTTATCAAAGTTGGTGCTGCAACTGAAACTGAGATGAAAGAGAAAAAAGATCGTGTTGATGATGCACTGAGTGCTACAAAAGCAGCAGTAGAAGAGGGGATCATCATCGGTGGTGGTGCAGCACTAGTTCGTGCAGCTTCTAAAGTGAGTTTAGATCTTGAAGGAGATCAAAAAATCGGTGCTGAGATTATCTTACGTGCTGTAAAAGCTCCAATGAAGCAGATCGCTTCAAATGCTGGTTTTGATACTGGTGTAGTTGTAAACAAAGTAGAAGAAGCTGATAGCGATACACTAGGTTTCAATGCTGCAACAGGTGAGTATGTAGATATGTTTGAAGCAGGTATCATCGACCCACTTAAAGTTGCTCGTGTAGCACTTACAAATGCAACTTCAGTTTCATCTATGCTTTTAACAACAGAAGCAGCAGTCTTCGAACTCCCAAAAGAGGAAGCTCCAGCAGCTGACATGAGTGGTGGCATGCCTCCACAAATGGGAATGCCAGGTATGATGTAAGCAAGCGTTAAGAAAACGACACCTGCGTGTCGTTTTTAGCTTGCGCACCAAAGGTCAATGTACAGAGTACTGACCGACGGAGACCATTACGACACCTGCGTGTCGTTTTTAGCTTGCGCACCAAAGGTCAATGTACA
>JAMORZ010000159.1 GCA_027063295.1 Sulfurimonas sp. | reverse complement strand
TATTCTCTATCTTGATGTAGTCATATTTTTTGCCAAGCATCGCAAGGGGTGGAGGGTTTGTGCCTATGAGGGTGTTGTTGCATGCACCGATGAGGTAATAATCTTTTATGGCAGAGAAGTCATCCTTAAAAACAGCTACATCAAAAACTCCCCCTATCTTAAATGAGGAGTATTTGCTAAAGTCTATGGTTTTTGTCTGCATCACTCTACAAATGTTGGGATGAGATTAAATGCATGTGTAGCAAAGTCTATCATCTCATTCATCATCCACGGCATAGTAAGTACAATAACAATAACAACACCGATAATCTTAGGGATAAAAGAGAGTGTCATCTCATTGATCTGTGTGGTCGCTTGAAAGATGGAGACTGCAAGACCAAGTAACATCCCTGTAAGCAGACCAGGGAGTGCTAAAAGAAGGGCGATTTTAAAAGTCTCAACCCCAAGTGCTACTAGTTTTGCTTCCATCTTATGAGTTCCTAAGTTCTTTATACTCTGTTGGTATAAGGTAGTCTTTTACTTTTACAAGTGTATCATAAAAACCATGTTTATACCCAAGTTCAAAGAGTTTGTCTATCGCTTTGTACTGGATCTCACTTAGGGTGATAGACTCATCATTGGCATAAAGTTCAAGATATTTATCGAGTGTAGGAGCATCGATGCGTACTAAGTCACGCTCAAGAAGCATTTTTGAGAGTCTATCTTTGTGATCACGTGCGACCTGTACAGCTTTTGTAAGTGTTGCTTCGTATTCTATCGCTTTGTTGAGTGGGAGTGAGCGGCGAATCGCCATACCACCAAGTGGAAGCGGAAGCTCATCACCTGCCAACTCTTGCCAGATATCCCACATCTCACGCTCCACCTCAAGCTCATCCGCATATGTCAAGATAGACTCATGGATAAGCACACCCGCATCAACATCACCGTTTTTGACTGCATCTTCTATCTCTAAAAAGTTCATATATGTGATGCGTGCATCAGGGTAGGCTATGCGAAAGAGCATTGCATTTGTGGTGTGTTTGCCACTGAGTGCAACTTTGAAGTTGCGTTTGAGTTTTGCACCCTTGCGTTTGATGAGTTTTGGACCATACCCCTCACCAAAACTCACAGCAGTACGAAGTGGTGCATATTCCTCTTTGATGTGGGGATAGAGTGCGAAGCTGATCGCTACAATATCATACTCACCACGAAGTGCATCTTCATTGAGTGTTTGGATATCTTTTGCGATGTTGTCAAACGCAACACCATCCATGCCTACCCAGCCAAACTTAATGGCATAGTACATAAAGATATCATCAGCATCGGGAGAGTGGGCTATAAGTGTTGTTTTCATTGGTTGTCATCTCTATATTTTGATATGCCACACGGTTGGTTGGGTGTGGGTGGGTTCTCTTTGAGGTAGGTTAAATCCTCCAAAGTTTGTGTCAAAACTCTTTTTTGTTGTAAGATTGGAAGCATAAGATTATCTTTTTCGTTCAGTGGGATAGACCAGTCTAAAAGTATCTTTTGCACCTCGTCATCGAGCTCTTTGAGGGCCGCTTCTATATGTTTAATCGAATTCATAAGCAGAGTATAACAAAAATTTACAAAAATTTGGGTATAATTGCGCTCTCAATTTTGAGAATTTTACGAAAAGGATTATCGATGCCAAAAATGAAATCGGTAAAAGGTGCTGTTAAGCGCTTTAAAGTTAAGAAAAACGGTAGCATCAAACGTGGTACTGCGTTTAGAAGCCACATCTTAACAAAACAAGATGCACAAACTCGTCGTAAGCAAAACACTCCAAAAGTGATTGCTAAAGTTGATGAGAAAAATATTAAGGCTATGATCAACTAAGTTTGATCATTTAAAACTCTCCATCGTACAGATGGGCAAGTCCACCAAAGATGTGGCACCTTGACTATAAAAAATAGCTAGGTAAAGAAAAAAGGAAAATTTATGCCAAGAGTAAAAACAGGTGTTGTTCGTAGAAGAAGACACAAAAAGATATTAAAATTAGCAAAAGGTTTCTATAGTGGTCGTCGTAAACACTTTAGAAAAGCTAAAGAGCAAATTGAGCGTTCATTAGTATATGCATTCCGTGATCGTAAGCAAAAGAAACGTGAGTTCCGTAAACTATGGATCATCCGTATCAATGCTGCATGTCGTTTAAACGGTATGAACTATTCTACTTTCATGAATGGTCTTAAAAAAGCTGGTATCGAGCTTGATCGTAAAATTCTTGCTGATATGGCTATGAACGATGCAGCTGCGTTTAGTGCAGTTGTTGAAGCTTCTAAGGCTGCATTGGCAAAATAAGTCTAAGTCCCTTTTGGGATTTAGCAAACCTCCTTTATCCCCTCTTTGTAGTGTTTACCTACTGTTAGCCAACGATTAAAAATCTATTTACTGCTTCGTTATAAAATTATTTTGAAAAGATTTTATCTAAGGAGTTATGTATGAAAAGAAAAATGATTATCTCATCGGTTTTAGTAACACTTCTAGCTTCAGTTACACTTTTTGCATCTAAGAGTCCCTATGTTCCATACCTCAATGAGGAGTTAGAGCATAACAAGATGGCTATTAAAGAGTATAAAGAGAGTATCAAAGAGCTTGAAAAACGCAATGCTTATTTAGAAAAACTTAAAAAACAAAACCCTAAACTCTATGTGAAAAAGCCCCTCTTTGAGGAGAAAAAAGATAAGTATATCTACCGTGTAAAACTTGAAGGTGCTAAAGCAAAAAATATGAATATGACAATCAAAGATCATATCATATCATTAGAGATGAGCTTGAAGACAGAACGTAGCGATAAAAATGGTTACTACATGAGTTCACGCAGTTTCTATCAACAATTCTCTATACCAAAAGATGTAAATGAAAAAAAGATCACCAACAGAGTTGATGGTGATTACTTTGAGATTGTTATGCCTAAAAAGTAGGGAGCTTATCAACTCGAAACCACCCAGCGATGGAGTGGCGTTTTTTATTAGCAGGGAGCACTTCGTGGGGAAACTTCTCACTTAGAAATACCACAAGTGTTCCTTGTGTCGGGAGGAGTTTTCTGAGCAACTCTTGATTTTCATCATAGATGCAAAGCTCCCCTCCATCATCTTCTTTCCAATCTTCGTTAAGATAAAACACCGTTGTGACAACTCTGTTTTTAGCACCACGAAAAGCATCAAGATGTGTTTCGTAAAAATCCCCCTTCTCATAGGTGGCAAAGTGTGCTTCGTAATACCTAAGCCCCAAAAACAATGCACGGTTAAGATACTCTTGAAGCCCTTTTGCAAATGAGAGAAACTCACTCTGAGCACCCCCATCCTTATTGAGCCATGCTATTTTGTCTCTGCGTCTGAAGGTGTCGATGTTGATTTGCTTGGAGATACCTGCATTTTTAAAGTTTGCAATATCCCCTTTTTTTGCAAGTAATGCTTTGGCAAGTTCCAACATTTCTTGTTCTAAAATAATATATCCTGTTTCTACAAGCTGGTTTGCTATCTTTTCATAGAGTTCTTCATACATAGTGTGATTGTAGCTAATTCATTTCAATTTTTCAAGGTTGATGATTATAATAGCTTTTTATTCATAATATAAGCTCATCTTTATATAAAATGGATTAGTATTGTAGATAAGTGAACAAAAAGGGGAGGTGGAGCGTGTTTTTTTCCAACGATACAGATACAAAAGAGTTAGTAGCACAAAAAGAGCAAAGAATCAAAGAGTTAGAGGAGAGGCTAGAGCAACTCGAAAATGAGAACAAAGAGTTGACAAACAAGCTTAACTATGAGAAGATGAATAAAGTGATGAATGATCTTATTCAGTCACTTACAAAGGGGCTTACTGATGGGTGTGATAGGGACTTAAGATTGATTCAGGCTGATTTGGAGGAAAACCTTCAAAATCTTGAAGATATAGATGTAAGAAATCTGCAAAACAATGAACATGCACAATCGTGTTCAGATGAGATTGTTATACTCTCAGAAACAATGAATCAACTGTTGGAACATATCACCAATACATACGAACAGGTCAATACACTCAACACAAATGTAGATAGTATTACAGATGTTATCACACTCATTAAAGATATTTCAGACCAGACAAATCTCTTAGCACTCAATGCAGCCATTGAGGCTGCTCGTGCGGGTGAGCATGGTCGTGGCTTTGCTGTTGTTGCCGATGAGGTGCGTAAACTTGCAGAGCGTACCCAAAAGGCAACAAGTGAGGTAGAGATTTCTGTATCTTCTTTGAAACAAAATACCCAGGAGGTGCATGAGCATTCTCAAGCGATGGAAGCTCTTTCTCATAAGTCAAATGAACAGATGGAAGTGTTTGAAGAGAAGATGAATCTACTCTCAGAAAACGCATCTATTATTGCTGTGGAGAATAAAGATATCACATATGCCATCTTTGTAGTATTAAGTAAGCTTGACCATCTGCTCTTTAAAGCAAATGGTTACAAAACTGTCTTTAAGGGTGAAGTTACAAGTGATTTTTCTGCTGACCATGAGTGTCGCCTTGGTCGTTGGTACTTTGAGGGAACAGGTAAGGAGAAATTTGGCAAGTGTTCAAGTTATTCTAAAATGGCCAATCCTCACAAAGAGGTGCATGACAATATCAAAAAAGCTGTTGAGTGCGTAAGAGAGGGAACATGTACTCAAAATTCACAAAATGTTATGACCTATTTTGCTACAGCAGAAAAAGCTTCACATAAAGTTGTTGAGATACTCAATGCTATGCTAATAGAGGAAAAAGCACTAAGACATAAAAATTAGAAAAGAATAGTATCTACTGCAAAGTTGCAGTAGATAAGAGGGGCTAGATAGGTAAAACTCTAATGTTTTTAGAGAGTTTCTCTTTAAGAGTTGACTCGATTGCGTAGAGTGTACCTGTTGCAGAAGATGCACACCCACTGCAAGCACCAAGATATCTGATGTAGATATCTATGTACTCATCATTTTTCTTGATATCGATGATCTCCATATCTCCACCATCCATGATAAGGAACTGACGAACATTTTCATCGATGATAGCATCAACAGCTTTGATCTGTTGAACAAGTGTCATCTCTTCAAAGTTTCCACCACCAGCAGCTTGTGCATCAGCAGCAGCTTTCATCTTCTCCTCATCCATCTCTTTGCGAGTTTGCTCTAAGATATCTACAAGATACCACTCACGCTCTTCGTGACCACCTGGTTTAATACAGCTTTTACAAAAACCACCAGCTTTTGTGTAGTCTGTGATCTCTTCGATAGTTTTAAGATCATTGAGACGGATAACCTCTTGAAGTGTTTTGAGTGATACACGAGCACACTCACATACTATGATCTCCTCTTCAAAACTCTCCTCATCTACACCAAGGTAGAGTGAAGCTGCTTTTTTGATAACATCATAAGCCATAACAGAACAGTGCATCTTTTGTGGTGGAACAGCTGGAGTGTCTGGATCATCACGAAGTGCAAACTCAACATCGATATTTGTGATTTTTACAGCTTCTTGTACAGTTTTTCCGATACAAAGCTCAGTCATAACATCACTTGATGCAATAGCAGTACCACAACCAAAAGATTTAAACTTTGAGTTTACAATCACATCAGTTTTTGGATCAACTTCCCAGTAAAGTCTTACTGCATCACCACAGCTCTCAGCACCAAAGTCAGCAACGATCAGTTTGTTACCATGTGCTTCAGCCTCTTCAGGAGTGATCTCCCCTTGGTGTTGTGGATTGTTCATTAAGGTTGTTACTTTGTTTGAGTACGCATCCCATAAAGAAGCGCCGAGTAAATCATCTTTTGCCATTTATATTCCTTTAGATTTTTTCAAAATTATTTATTAATGAGCCATGTGGTGAGGCATGTGGCACTCTGCCGCTTCACCACCTGGAGTTGGTTGTACTTTTGCAAATGAGCTTGAGATCGCACGTAAACGCTCAACCGCTTTTTTGAAATGCTCTATTGTATAGTCTATCTCCTCATCAGTTGTAAAACGTGAGAGTGAGAGACGAATACCTGTGTGAGCAAGCTCATTGTCAGCACCAATAGCAAGCATAACAGTGTTTGCTTCTAAGTCTTCACTCGCACAAGCTGAACCAGTTGATGCACCGATTTGTGAGTTGTTAAGATCCCAAAGCATCCCCTCACCCTCTACGCCACGAATAGAGATTAAGATAGTATTTGGTGTACGATTCTCACGGCTACCAACTGTAAAAGTATCACTAAGTTTTAAAAGCTCATCTTCAAGTCTGTCACGTTTAGCACGGATCTTTGCCATAGTCTCTTCGATATTTTGAGTAGCAAGTTCAATAGCTTTGCCCATACCTACGATATATGGAACATTGAGTGTGCCTGAGCGGCGACCACCCATATGCTCACCACCATGAAGGAGTGGTGTAAGTGGTTGACTGTCTTTTATAAAGAGACCACCCACCCCTTTTGGTCCATGGAATTTGTGTGCAGAAAATGAGATGAAATCAACATGAACATCTTGAACATCTACAGGGATCTTTCCTACAGCTTGAACAGCATCTGAGTGAAAAAGTACACCTTTTTCTTTACAAATCTCACCGATCTCTTTAATAGGAAAGATCATCCCTGTTTCATTTGATGCCCACATAACACTTACAAGTGCTGTTTTTTCAGTGATAAAACTCTTTACAGTGTGCGCTTCAACAACACCTTGGTCATTTACAGGAAGGTAAGTAACTTTAACCCCTTGCTCCTCTAAAAATCTACAAGTTGAAAGAACTGATGGGTGTTCCACTTCTGTTGTGATGATGTGGTTTTTATCACCATTTACGATATGGTCAGTGAAAACAGACTGAAGTACCCAGTTGTTTGATTCAGTTGCACATGATGTAAAAACTACATCATCTTTGTCACTTGCATTTATGGCAGTATAAACTTGGTCTATAGCTTTTGCGAGTGCAGGGTGGCTTGCAGTACCAAACTTGTGAAGTGAGTTAGGGTTTCCATAAATCTCACTGAAAAATGGCAACATAGCCTCTACAACTTGTGGATCACACATTGTTGTAGCATTATTATCTAAATATACTTGCATATTTACCTCTTAAATATTAGGTTTTTTAAATAAGACAAATTTTGTCTCTTTTGAGTTCTGACATAATAATACCTTTGTTATTATGATTTGCTTAAGTGAAACTGATGTGAGAAATGGTTTAAGAATAGAGAAAGTGAAAAATATAACACCATAAACTAAAACAGTGTTATAATACTCTATAAAAAAATAAAGAAGAATATATGTGTAATTTTAACAAACAGAGTGATGATACAAAACTTTTGATACACCTTTTTATGAAAAAGGCTGCTGAGAATATCGGTGGAGTCAACTTTCTCTTAGCACTTATTGAAGCGATGAAGTCTAAACGACCAAACCCATTTATGTATAAAGAGTGTCAAATAGCCTCAAACAACACAATCATAAAGTGGAACAAGGTGGTTTTTAAAGATAAAGTAGATCTTATTGAGGAGATACTTGCAACCCATAAAAGTTCAGAAGATCCAGATTTCAATATCCTTAACTATGGTAACACGAAAAAGAAAAAAGCTGTTTTAAATATGATTCGTGCACTTGCACCGGTGAAGTTTGAAGTGCTTCCACAAAATCCAAAAGATGGTGGTGGGTTTAGCTTTGAGGTGTTTGAAAGAGTAAGTGATGAGTATATAAAACTCAACCCGATTTTTATAGCAATGTTTTTTTGTAGTGTAGAATTTACAAAAAAAGCTTTGAAGTATGAAGTTTAGCTTTTATTTTATCTCTTTGAGTTTGGTTATGGGCTTTGTTTTTGTTTTAGGGGAGACAAACTCTCCAAATCAAACACTAAGTAAACTCTCACAACTGATTCAAATCCCCCGTATCTCTTTATCTACAGGTTTTTTGGAGGAAAACTATTCTGTCACTCCAACACAAAATCGTCTCTATCCACAGATGAAAAATTATAACCAAATGGATTTTGTTTATGCTCAATAGATTTTACTTTGCATTGCTCCTTTTGTATAAACATAAAAAAGAGCATAGCAGTGTGTTTATCATCTCTACATTTCTGGTTTTTTTAGTGAGTAGTGTTTTGTTTTTATCATCATCGATGAAACGAGATCTCTTTGCTACACTTGAATCACAAGCTGATATAACAGTGCAAAAATATATTGGGGGCAGGGTTGTCAATCTTCCAGAGCAATGGGTTGATGAGTTTTTAGAGCTACCAGGTGTGAGTAGTGCTAGTGCAAGAGTGTATGGAGAGTACTATTATGAAACAAAAGAGAGACATTTTTTTATTGTAGGGATAGATTTTTTTGATGAAAATGCTCTTAAGCTCTTAGATGATCTTGGCATCAAAATTGATATAGATAAGTTTTTAGAGCGAGATTCTATGATTATTGGCTCAGGTGTAAAAGAGTTTTTTGATACATTTGAGTATAAAAAGTATTATATCTTTAGAAACCCTCAACGTGAAAAAAGAAAAGTTTATATCTACGATTCTTTGCCAAGTGAAGGGGATCTTGTTGGAAGTGACTTAATCTTGATGGAGAAAGATGTTGCAAAAGAGATTTTGGGGATTGATGCAGAGAGTGTAAGTGATATTGTTCTAAACATTGCAAATAAAGATGAATTGCAAACGATTGAGAACAAACTTGCTATCTCCCATTTTGATACAAGGATCATTACAAAGCAAGATATAAAAAACAACTATACAAATCTTTTTAACTACAAAGGTGGGGTGTTTTTAAGCCTTTATGTTGTTGTGATTGTGACATTTTTACTTGTATTATTTCAGCGCTATTTGAGCATAAGTGAAAATGGAGTAAAAGAGGTTGCAATACTGCGTTCTATTGGATGGACAATAGAGCGCATTATTGCTATGAAATTGATTCAAAATGGTGTGATTATTGTTTGGGCTTATCTTCTTGGAGTTATCTTGGCATATTTTTATGTATTTGTTTTTGGTGCACCTTTGTTAAAGCAGATTTTTTTAGGTGGGGCAAATTTACAAAATATGACATCTTTTACTCCTTATATCACCTTTTCTGATCTTTTTTTAATCTTTTTGTTTTTTGTAGTGCCATTTTTACTCTCTATTATTATCCCGTTGTGGAAGCTTTCAGTAAGTGAGCCAAGTGAGGTGTTGAGATGATGGTACTAAAAGATGTTTGCAAAGAGTTTCACCAAGAGAGGGTGCTTGATGAGATAAATTTTGAGGTTAAAAAAGGAACAGTTTTTTTCATCAAAGGGGAGAGTGGAAGTGGAAAGAGTACACTTTTGCATATCATCGCAGCTTTGATGAAACCTACAAGTGGATACGTATCTATCGATGGCATAAATATATCCCAACTCACAGATACACATCTTGCAACATACAGAGCAAATCAGATTGGCTATATAACACAAAATTTTTATCTTTTGGAGGAGTTGAATGTTATTCAAAACCTAGAAGCTGCACTCGTTTTGCACAATCTTCAACCGCTTCAACAAAAACAGAAAATAGAGCAAGCTCTAAAAGCAGCAAATATATGGCACAAAAGAGATGCCGAAGTAGCGACACTTTCTGGTGGAGAGAAGCAACGATGTGTGATCGCAAGAGCGATTGTACATCAACCTGATATTCTTGTTTGTGATGAACCAACAGCGAACCTCGATAAAGGAAATGGTGAGTTTTTCAAAGAGATTGTACGCTCTTTTAAGGAGCAAAATAAGATAGTGATCCTTGCAACACACGATAGTTTCTTAAGTGATCTTGAAGATGAAGGGATTGTTCTAGGGGAAAATGTGTTAAAATAACACAAGATGATCTAAGAGAGGGATAGTTATGAAAAAGATTGTATTAGCTTGTTTACTTATGGGTGTATCTGTATTAGCACAAGATACATCAAAGTGGATTTGTCCATCTGAAGTGCCTCAACCAGAAGATAACAAACTTACAAAAGAGAGAATAGAGCTTGGAAAGCTCCTTTACTTTGATGTAAGACTCTCAAGAGATGATACTATCTCATGTGCAACTTGTCACAGTCCAAGTAGAGGATGGAGTGATGAGGTGCCAACTTCAAAAGCGGTAGGGTTTCAAGGAAGAGTTGGACCAAGAAATTCACCAACAATTCTCAACAGTGCATTTCAGAAAAAACAGTTTTGGGACGGACGTGCAAAAAGTTTAGAAGCTCAGGCATTAGGACCTATCGAAGCAGATGTAGAGATGAATATGCCTCTTGATATGCTGATCCCAAAACTCAATAAGATTCAAGGCTATAAAGAACTTTTTGCAAAAGCATATCCTGAGAGTAAAGGGGTGATCACAAAAGAGTATCTTGCAAAAGCGATTGCATCGTTTGAGAGAACTGTTATCTCCCCTGAAGCACCATTTGACAAATATATCAAAGGTGATAAAAATGCGATCTCTGCAGAAGCAAAAAAAGGGTTTGAACTTTTTCAAGGGAAAGCTCATTGTACAGATTGTCATGATGGTTGGAACTTTACAGATGGAAGTTTTCACAATATTGGGCTTAATGATGGTGAACTCACAGGAAAAGAGCTTGGTCGATACAATGTAAAAGCTCGTCCAGCATGGTATGGTGTGTTTAAAACACCAACGCTTAGAGATGTGACAAAATCATACCCTTACTTTCATGATGGAAGTGTAAAAACTCTTAAAGAAGCAACGGTGTTGTGTTCTGAGGGTGGACGTTATGAGAACAATGTAAAAAATAAGTCAGAGTATATGAAAAAAAGAGATTTAAGTGAAGATGAAGTAGATGCAGTAGTTGCGTTTATGCACACTTTAACTGGTCCTGATGTGAAGGTGGATATACCAACTTCATTTCCTCAGTAGGAGTTGATGATGAAAAAAATGGGAGTATTGCTTGTGTCTGTTGTGATGTGCAGCATGATGTTAGATGCAAAAGATTATGTGGTAGATCAAGTAAAAAAGACTTTTATCCCTCATGAAGTAACATTACATGTTGGGGATTATATTGTATTTAAAAACTCTGACCCTTTTGCTCATAATGCTTACACAGATGATGAAGCAAATGAATTTGATATCGGTATGCAGGCAACAGGTGAAGATATCAGAGTGAAGATGAAAGCACCAGGTAGTTTTGATGTGGAGTGTGCCATACATCCCAATATGCTTTTAGAAGTAACAGTCAAATAGTCTATGAAGATATTTTTTTTAAATTTTCTTTTTTTATGCTTTTGGAGTGGTTTGTATGCACAAGCTTATAATCCCATGATGTTTGCACTTGGTAAAGGTGTCTATGAACAAACTTGTATCTCTTGCCATGGTGAGAATGGTCAAACCAATGCTCAAATGGAATTGATTGTTAAACCTAGAAAGCTTAACCAGAGTATTTTGAGTGAAGATCAATCGTATGAGATTATTAAACATGGAGCTCACCACTGGGGTGCTCATGCAGATATTATGCCTGCGTTTAAATATGTGTATGATGAGAGACAGTTGCGTAGTGTTGCTCATTATATCTCTCATCAGTTTCATCCTAAAAGAGATGAAAAAGTTTCTCAGTTATTGCAAAAATCGATGATTTATAGTGTAAGTATTGAAGATGATATGCTTGGTGTAGGAAAAAAGATTTTTACCAAAAAGTGTGCAAAATGTCATGGTAAAAAAGGTGATGGAGAGAGTAGGTATGTTGAACTTTCTAAAAATGAAGATGATTTTATTTACCCATATAACTTACGCAAAACACTTTTAAATGAGGATGAGATTTTTCTATATGCAAAATATGGTGGAAAATTTTGGGGAACTCATAAAGATGATATGCCTTCATGGAAACGCAAATATGATGATTTTCAATTAAGATCAGTAGCGAGATATATCCAAAAGAGGATTAAGCAGCCTCATAATAAAGAGTAACTAAAATCTCATTTTAAACCTCTTATGCTATAATCGCGCCATTATTTAAAATGAAGAGGTTCATATAATGGCTCAAACAATCACTGAAAAAATATTCTCAGAACATGTCGGTCGTAAAGTCTATGCGGGTGAGATTATCCGTTGTGACATCGATATGGTTATTGGAAACGATATCACAACTCCTATCTCTATAAAAGCTTTTGAAGAGTCTGGAGCAGAGTCTTTAGCAAATCCTGATGGGTTTTCTATCGTACTTGATCACTTTATCCCTGCAAAAGATATAGCAAGTGCAAACCAAGCACGTATCAGCCGTGATTTTGCAAAAAAACATAACCTTAAAAACTTTTTTGATGAAAAAGATATGGGGATTGAGCATGCTCTTTTACCTGAAAAAGGGCTTGTTGTTCCTGGTGATGTGATTATCGGTGCAGATAGCCACACTTGTACACACGGTGCACTCGGAGCATTCTCAACAGGTATGGGGAGTACTGACCTTGCGTTTGCGATGATTAGTGGTGGTAACTGGTTTAAAGTTCCTGAGTCTATCAAAGTGGTGCTTAGTGGAAAACCTGGAAAATACACAACAGGAAAAGATATCATCTTAGAGATCATCCGTATGATCGGTGTTGATGGTGCACTCTATAGAACTTTAGAGTTTACAGGAAGTACGATTGAGCATCTTAGCATGGATGATAGATTTTCTATGTGTAATATGGCGATCGAAGCTGGTGCAAAAAGTGGAATCGTAGCTTACGATGAGACAACAGAAGCATTTTTAGCAGATAAAGATCTTGCTCGTAAACCTCGCATCCATCACTCTGATGAAGATGCTACATATGCTCAAGTACTAGAGATAGATGTTGCAGCACTTGAGCCTGTGATCGCATACCCGTTCTTACCATCAAACGGACACAGCATCTCTAAAGCAGTATCAGACAAGATCAAGGTAGATCAGGCGTTTATTGGTTCGTGTACAAATGGTCGTTTGGCTGACTTAAAAGTTGCAGCTGAGATCTTAGAGGGGAAAAAAGTACACCAAGATGTTCGTCTTATTGTTACTCCAGGAACACAGAAAATTTTACGTGAAGCAAATAAACTTGGATATATCGATATCATCGTAGATGCAGGTGGAGTGGTTTCAAACCCAACTTGTGGTGCGTGTCTTGGTGGATATATGGGGATCTTGGGTGATGGTGAAGTAGCTATCTCTACAACAAACAGAAATTTTGTTGGTCGTATGGGAAGCAGAAGCTCCAAGGTGTATCTTGCAAACTCTGCAGTTGCTGCGATCTCAGCGATTACAGGTTATATTTCAGACCCGAGATAATCACTAAAAAATCACTTGCACAAGTTATAATGTAAAAAAATAAAAAGTAGGAAAAAAATGAGAACAATTTTATTATCAGCACTCCTTTTAGGAAGTGTTGCAATCGCATCTGAGTATAAGTATGAAGTATCACCAATGGTTGGGTACAACTTCGCTGAGGGTAATATTGATGTTGATGATTATGTAACATTTGGTGCTGAAGTGCAGTACAACGGTTTTGATGCGAAGATCAAACCAGAGCTTTCTATATTTTATGCAAAAACTGATTATGATGTAGAGAGTTACCCAAACGATGATACAAGTATCTGGCGTGTTGCTCTTAATGGTGTGTATGAGTTTGATAAGACCTCTTTTATGATACCTTTTGCAAAAGGTGGTGTTGGCTATGAAAATATGGGTAATGCAGATAAGGGACAAACAGGTAATACAAACTCACTCTATATTGATGCTGGTGTTGGTGCAAAAGTTCCACTTACAAAACAGCTAGCATTGAAAGTAGAAGCACTTTATATGCTGAAACCAAATGATTATGAAAATGACAACAACTTAGCTGTTTTAGCTGGTATAACATTTGCATTTGGTCAAAAAGCTCAAAAAGCAGCTCCTATCCAAGAGGAAAAAGTTGAAGAGGTTCAAGCTGTTGTTGATGGTGATGATGACAATGATGGTGTTTTAAACTCTCAAGATAGCTGCCTTTATACAGTTGGCGGTGTAAAAGTAGATGCTCTTGGATGTGCTTTACCTGTAGTAAAAAAAGTAGATAATGATACAGACAAAGATGGTATCCTTAACAAAGATGATATCTGCCCAAATACACCTGCTGGTGAAGAGGTAAATAGTGATGGTTGCCCTTTAACACTTAATCTAGATATCAACTTTGAAAATAACTCTGCAGATATTAAAGCAGAATCTTTCCCACATTTAGAAAAATATGCAACATTTTTGATGAAGCATACAAACTATAGTGCAAAGATAGTTGGTTATACAGACTCAAAAGGGAGTGCAACATACAACCAAAAACTTTCACAAAAAAGAGCTAAAGCTGTTGTAGCTGATCTTGTATCTCGCGGTGTTGATCCAAAACAACTTAGCTTTGAAGGTGCAGGTGAAGCAAACCCAATCGCAACAAACGATACTGCTGAAGGTCGTGCAAAAAATAGAAGAATCGAAGCTGAGCTTATCAGAAACTAATGTTTAATATCCCTTGTGTCATCTTCGCAGGTGGCAAAAGCTCCAGAATGGGAGAAGACAAAACACTTCTCCCTTTTGGGAACTCCCCCTCCTTAACCCATTTTCAATACCACCGTTTAAAAGAGCTTTTCTCTAAAGTTTTTATTTCATGTAAAGATAAAAGTAAGTTTGATTTTGGTGCAGATTTTATAGAAGAAGATGCTAAAGGTTTTGCTCCAACTTATGGTTTTATTGCTGCATTTGAACAATGCAGTTGTGATACTTTTTTTGCGCTGAGTGTTGATACTCCTTTGATTACACAAAATGAGATAGCAAAGATACTCATTGCTGATACTCAGAGTATTGATGCAACAATTGCCAAAGTTGATGGAAAAATACAACCATTATGTGGAGTTTACCATAAAACTCTCTATAAAGATTTTTTACAAATGGCACAAAGTAACACACATAAACTTGGGTTTTTACTCAAAAACAAGAAGACTCTTTATGTTGACTTTGATGATCCCACCCCTTTTTTTAACTGCAATTACCCACACCAATACCAAGAAGCACAAAAACTTTTCGATACAAACAATTAACACCTCTTCGCTATAATAGTGTAAAGATTATACTAAAGGCTAAAAATGGGCTTAACACATTTAGATGAAAATCAAAGACCAAAGATGGTTGATGTAAGTGATAAGGGTGAAACAACAAGAGTTGCTGTAGCTAGTGGGATGATTGAGATGAGTCAAGATGCATTTGATGCCATCGTATCTGAGAAAACAAAAAAAGGTCCTGTACTGCAAACTGCAGTTATAGCAGCAATTATGGGGGTAAAAAAGACAAGTGATCTGATCCCTATGTGCCACCCTTTGGTACTTAGTGGTATTAATTGTGAAGTTGAAGAGTTACCAGAGTTGCCAGGATTCAAACTTTTTGTAAGTGTGAAACTTAAAGGTCAAACGGGTGTAGAGATGGAAGCTCTAACTGGTGTTTCTGTAGGGCTTTTAACCATCTACGATATGGTTAAAGCGATCGATAAAGGGATGATTATTCGTAATGTTCAATTAGAAGAGAAATCAGGAGGTAAGAATGGTGACTTTAGACGATAAAAAATTAGAACTGGTATATCCATGTAACTGGTGCTACAAGGTGATAGCAACAGATGGTGAGATACTTAAAAAAGCAGTAGGGGAAGTTGTGCTTGAGAGGGAGTATACACTCAAACACTCAAACAACTCCAAAGGTGGTAAGTATGTAAGTATGAATCTTGATCTGCTTGTACATAATGAAGATGATAGAACATTTATCTATGATGCACTGAAAAAACATCAAGATATAAAGATGGTACTCTAAGGGGTAAGATTATGGATGTAGAAAAACTCAATGAAACACTTAAACAAGTGTATAACCTTCGTGAAAAAAATATAGAGAGTCGTATCGCAGATGCAGTAGAAAAACTCAAGGCTCAACAAGAGTTTGATGTGAATAAACTTGAACTTGCAGATATGAAAGCACTTGTAGCAACAGTGCTTAGTATGGAGACAAGTTCTCTTGAAGATGATGTTGAAGATCTTTTGGCGCAAAAAGAGATCATAGAGAGAAGTTTAGAGAGAAAATATGCACAGCTTCAAGAGCTCAAATATGATGTTTTTGATGTTTTAGAAGAGAAACTAGAGTCAAACGAAGTTGCACTTGCCAAACTTCATCAGGTTAAGTTACAGTCTATTGATCTGTATGATATTTTAAGTGAGATGGTTGAATCTGCTTTGATCACTACATTGGAAAAAGAGAGAGAGGGTGATATCAAAGAAACCATTGTAGAAGTTGTTAAAGATATTACATACGAAGCGATCAAAGAGGGCTCACTCAATACCATTCGTGTTAGAAAGATTCTCTCCACCATTTTAGCAACTTCTATAGATGTAGCAGAAGCGACACCAAATAGAGCTCAAGAGATATTGCGAGCATCGCTTAGAGGTATGAGAGCTGGATTGATACGCTCTATTGATAGATTTAAAAAACGTCTAGCATTTATGCCTATGGAAGCAAAACATATTTTGATCAAGGACTATGACACAATCATCGAGGATCTTAACCAAACAGATACACTTTTTGCACAGGTTATTACAAATCAGGCTTCTCAAAGTTCAAGTTCTATACGAGAGATCTTGATCGATCTTAACAAAGAGATGCGATATGATCTTGAAGAGTTAGTGCTTATCTCTAAAGAGACTGCAGAAGTGATGAGAGATCGTTTCGCAGCATTTGCTAAAAATGCAGTGAAAAAAGCAGACTCTGCACTCAATTCACCAAAAGCACAAGAAGCAAAACGTATGGGAAAAGAGGTTTGGGGAGTAGCAAGGGTGGCTTTAGGCTCAGCACTCAAAACAGCCAAAGATGCTATTGATAAAAAATAAAATCTTTAGGGGGAGCTAAGATGGATCAAACATTTGAAGAGTTACAAAAAAGATTGCAAAAAGAGCTTGAGAAGTATCCAGAGAAGATGGATGCTTTTAAGGAGTACTATGAAAGTATGAAAGATATCTCTGCATGGCTTGAGAGTAAAGGGGAGGCAAAATGAATATAATCTGTTCTGCTCTTTATGAAGAGCAACTAAAAGAGATTTTAGAAGAGATGATCAAAGAAGACTATAAAGCAGCAAAAAGTTTTAAACTTTATCTTGATACGATCCTTTTAAATATTCCAACAAAATCAAAAAAGTATAAACCTTCAAGATATTTTGATGATCAAAATATAAAAGATGTTGATCATCAAGGTTTTATCATTCCCTTTTTTGAAGATGTAGAAAAAAAAGTTTTTGTTATTTTAGGTATAGTTAGGAAGTAAACTTTTTCGTTTGTGTTTCAATAAGTAACTCTAATATTTCTGTTTTCTTAAACATAGAGTGTATATTGCTTAAATATGCCTAGTGCACGGAACTCTAAAGGATTTGTTAAGTCTAAAATGACATAATGTGAGGGTAAAAAACTTTGTCCGTTAAGTATTATTATGCGGGGTTATGAAATGAATTCAACAAAGTAATAACAATCTATAAAGGAGAAAATTTGGATAATAAAAAATCTCAAAACGATAACACAATCGACAGAAGAGAATTTTTCAGAAAAACAGCTGCTGCTTCTGTTGCTGCTGTTGCTGGAACATCTGTATTGTCATCTGATGCAATGGCAGATGATCCTGCAATCATGCATCATGTACCGTGGGGGCAAAAATGGGGTGATCCTGTAACGAAGAACCGTTACGGTATGCCATCAAAGTATGAGCATAATGTTACAAGAAGAAATACAAAGCTTCTTGCATCAGGAAACTTTCAAGCTTCAATTGCTGTAACACCAATTCATGAATCGATGGGGATCATTACACCAAATGGTCTTTTCTTTTCACGTTCACATGGTGGGGTGGCTCATGTTGATCCAAACATGTACCGTCTTATGATTCATGGTCTTGTAGAAAAGCCAATAGTTCTTACACTAGAAGAACTAAAAAGATACCCTTCAGTAACTCGTACACACTTTATTGAGTGTCCTGCAAATGGTGGGCAAGAGTGGCGTGGACCACAATATAACTCTATTCAGTTTGCAAAAGGTTTCATGTCTTGTGCAGAGTGGACTGGTGTTTATGTAAAAGATATCCTTGCTGATCTTGGACTTAAGCCAGAAGCAAAATGGATGTTAACAGAGGGTAGTGACAACTCAGAGATGGGAAGAACTGTTCCAATCGATAAAGTACTTGATGATGCGATGATCGTATGGGGTCAAAATGGTGAAGCACTTCGTCCTGAACAAGGTTACCCTGTACGTCTTTTACTTCCAGGTTGGGAAGGTAACCTTTGTGTTAAATGGTTAAAGCGTCTTGAATTCTCTGATGAGCCATGGTATTGTAAAGAGGAAACTTCTAAATATACTGCTCTTAAGCCAACAGGAAAAGCGATCCAACACTTTTATGCAAATGAGGTAAACTCAACAGTTACTTCTCCATCTCCAGAAATAGACTGGTCAAATCTTAAAGATGGTGACATTGTAGAGATCGAAGGTCTTGCATGGTCTGGTATGGGAACTATTACTGGTGTAGATTTATCATTTGATGGTGGAAAAACATATGTAGAAGCAAAACTTAAAGGTCTTGTACTTCCAAAATGTTGGACACGCTGGTCTTATATCCACACATATAAAAAAGGTGAGAAACTTCTTCTTACTTCACGTGCTATGGATGATGCTGGTTATATCCAACCAACAATCGATCAAGAAGTATCTGTAATGGGTGTTGAGTCTGTTTATCACAGAAATGCGGTTGAGACTTGGGAAGTAACAGAGACTGGAAAAGTAAACCACGTTCAAATGAGAACACCAGGAGGGGTAAAGAATGCTTAAATTAAATACAAGATTTATGGCTGGTGCTTCTGTTGTAGCTGCAGTATTGCTTATGGCAGGTTGTACACAAAATAGTGCAGAACCAAAAGAGACAAAAGTAGCTGCTAAAGCAACTATTGATGGTGGTGTAGCATACCCAGTTGTAAATGACAAAATGGGACCTTACTATGTAAATCCTCAAGTGGCAGCTGTTGCTCCAAAGATTAACAATGGTCGCATACCAACTGCAAACGAACTCAAAGCGTGGGATAAAGATATTCAAGCTGGTGGAAAAGGTTTACCAGAAGGTAGTGGTTCTGTAGAAGAGGGTGAAGAACTCTATGAAGCAAAATGTGTTATGTGTCATGGTGACTTTGGTTCAGGTGGTGGAGGTTATCCAGCACTCTCTAAAGGTAATGCTTATGAGCTTCAAAAGACACTTACAAACAACAGATGGCACGATCCAGAAGCTGATGGTCCAACTCGTGTATTTGGTTCTTACTGGCCACAAGCTAGTACACTTTGGTGGTACATTAGAGATGGTATGCCACATCCAAAATCTAAAACACTTACTGATGATGAAGTATATGCACTTACTGCATATATCTTAAACATCAATGAGATGGAGATTGATGGTGAAGAGATCGATGATGAGTTTGTTCTTGATCGTGAAAAATTTGCTAGAATTAAAATGCCAAATGTTGATGGTTTTGAACCAAAAATCGATGGTCCAGATGGTTTAGAGAATGTTCGTAATTACTATGCAAATCCTAAAAACTTTGGTGCAATCAAAGTAAAACCTAGCGAGCGTTGTATGACTGGTTGTCAAGAAGAGACAGTAGAAGTTGTTCGTATTCAAGGTGCAGGTATCTCTGATTTTATGCCACCAATGTCTGTAGTACGTGATGCTCCAGAAGAGAAAAAAGAGGAAAAGATTGACCCTAAAGAGGTGTATAATAACACTTGTGCAATGTGTCACTCAGGATATCTTTCACCTGGAAGTGCAGAGTGGAAGCCATTTGTAGCTGAAGGTATGGAAACAGTTTACAAAAAAGCGATCGAGGGTACACCAAATGGTATGCCAGCAAAAGGTGGTACTGACCTTTCAGATGCTAACTTTAAACTAGTAGTTGACTACGTAGTTAACGGTAAATAAAATTATAAAGGAAAAAAAATGGAAAGAAGACAATTTTTAAACGTAACTTTAGGTGCATTAGCTTTAGCTGTTGTACCTGCGAGTGTAAAAGCAGAAGACTTTAGAAAATCAAAGCCTGCAGTATGGAGTGCTCACACTGTTGAAGATGCTATTAAAGCAATGTATGGAACAACTGAGCTTATTGAAAAAAATGTAAGACTTAAAGCTGCTGGTGAAAACTTTGACAGTGGTAAAAAGGCTGTTGCATCTTCAGGTGGAGCAATCCCTGTTGATTTTGGAACAGATATTCCTGCTAAAACTATCGCAGTTTTCCAAGATGCTAACCCTGAAGCAGCAGTATGTGTTGTTTCTGTAAACAAGTATTCTGTAAATGATTACTCTATTAAGATTAAAATGGCTAAGCCAGGTTCTATCACTGTAGTTGTTGAGGGTGAAGATGGTAAGCTTTATGCTGCTAAACAAACTCTAGATGTTGCACTTGGTGGATGTGAAGGTTAATCCCTTTTCATCTCTTAATAAATTAAGAATAAATAGTAAGGAAAAAAAATGGCTGATATTAAAGTAAGAGCAAAATTAAAAGGTGATGTAGTAGAAGTAAAAGCTTTTGCTAAGCATGAGATGAGTACATACAATATGATGGAGAAAAAAACTGGTAATAGAGATGATGCAAACTTTATTGAGCACATCACTGCTACAGTAAATGGTGAGACAGTATTTGATATGTCAACATCACAATTCTTATCAAAAAACCCAATCTTTAAATTTAAGTTTAAAGGTGACTTTAAAAAGGGTGATAAAATTCAAATGGTTGCAACTGACCGTAAGGGTAAAACTCTTAAAGGTAAAGGTAAAATCAAGCAAAAGAAAAAGTAAGCATTTTTATGCTTACTTAATCCCTTATTGGAGAGAATATGAAGTCTGTATTCAAGATAATTTTTACTCTTTTGATCTTCAAAGGGATCCTTCTTGCAAGTATAATCAATGTGGACACATTGGTTATATCTGCTTACAAAGAGAAAAAAATCCCCCTTGTTTATTTGCACAGAATTGGCTGTAACTACTGTAACTTGATGGAAGAGTTCACATTAGATGATGATAATGTTATTGAATATATAAAAAACAATTTTGTGCTGATAAACATAAATGTTTCTCTAGGTGATACAGTTATTTATAAGAAACAAAAAATGTCAGCAAAAGAGTTTGCTACAACAACGGGTTATGCATTTTATCCAGCTTCGTTATTTCTTTCAAAAGAGAATGAGGTTTTTGAAGCTTTGATGGGATATAGAGATGAAAAAAGTTATTTAAAAGAACTTCAAACAATAAAAAATTCACAAGAATAATAAACAAAGAGAACATAGATGACAGGTAGAGTTTTAAAACTATACAGAACAAAAGATGATAAAGATAAAACACGAGAAAGTTGTACTCAGCTAGAGCTTGATTATAATGGTGTTTTGGGTGATAAATTTTATGCAAAAGATCCTCAAAGAGCTATTTTAATCACCTCTATTGAGAGCTATAAACTAGCACATTCAAATGGAATTGAATTGGATGAAGGTGCATTGGGTGAGAATATTTTGATCGATATTAACCCTTATCATCTGCTACCAGGAGAGAGATTTTCTATAGGTGAGAGTGTATTGGAAATTACACAAAATTGTACACTTTGTAAAGGTTTAAGTCGTGTTCACAATAAACTTCCAAAGCTTTTAAAAAATGATCGTGGCATATTTGCAAAAATTGTTAATGATGATGAGAATAAAGTCTCACTTCACGATCATGTTGAGTTAGAATGGTAAGGGAAATTATATGCAAAGAAGAAACAGAGTAAGACACATTGTATTACTGATAACTACACTCATATTTATAGGATGTAATGGTGTAGAGACACAAACACCATCTAGTACTCTAGAGGTAAAACAAGATATTCAGGTTTTTAGTAGTCCAAATAAAGAGCATACTATAACACCAAAGAGTATTGAGAGAGTTTTTGAAAGATCAAGCTTTAAGGTTGATGGCAATAACAATATGAATCGCCCTTTTAGTATGAGGTTTCAAGAAACATACTATAAAACATATCATCTAGCGATGTTTTTTCATCGTGAATTAAGTTTTCGCTTACTAAAAAAATATCCAAAGTTTGGTGTTTTAATCCCTTTGACGATGTCTATCTGGGAAGATGAAAAAGGCAATATGAATATCTCTACACTCTCTTTAGAAGGGATGTCAAGAGCTACTCAGATTCCGATTGATGATGTTGATCTTGTTGAGTATGCATCATTATTGCAAGAGGTACTTCAAAAAGCGATGCCAAATGGAAAAATGAAGCAACTCTCATACACACCAGCAAAACCTTCTGAATCATTTCAGATTCATCTCACTCAAGCAGTAGATTTTGAGGATGGAAGTGCTGAAGATTTTATTGATGATTATGAAGCAGAGTTTGAAGGGGAGATGGAGACAAAAGGATTTTTATTTCCAAACTTTACAAATGTTGCACAGGAGCTTTTTAAAGATCATAACTACACAAATGTATATGACTTTTACCATACATATTCAATCTGTAAGTTTGAAGTGATTTTCCCTGTTTCTAAAAAACATCCAGAAGCTGGAGCATGGGCTCCTTGCTCTTTTTATATCTATAAAAAGGTAGATGAGGAAAAGATGCACATAGGTTTTTTGGGTGTTGAGAACTGGATAAGTTCACTTGACATTGAAGATAATGAGAGTATTGAGCCTTTATACGAAGCTCAGCAAAATATTATTGAGATAATCAAGGGGATGGAATGAGTTTTTCAAGAAGAGATATCCTAAAGTTATCAGGTGCTTCACTTGCAACCTTAAGTCTGAGTGGATGTGCTACAAAAGAGATGGATGTAGAGCATCCAAAAAAAGATAAAGAGTTTGATATTGTGCTGCCAAAAACATCCGCTCCTCGTGTTGTTGTAGTTGGTGGTGGATGGTCTGGGCTTTCACTTGCAAGACAACTCAAAGAGGAAGCTCCACAAAGTGAAGTGATCTTAGTAGAACAGCGTTTTGAGTTTGTATCTTGCCCTATGAGCAATCTTTGGCTTGTTGACAAGATAGAGTTGGAGTTTTTAACGCACGACTATCTTCAAGGTGCACGTAATGGTGGGTATAGATATTTTCAAGCATCAGCATACGGAATCGATAAAAAAGCAAAAGTGTTACGAACTACAAATGGAGATATAGAGTATGATTATTTGGCTCTAGCACCAGGTATAGAGTATGATTATTCTGCTTGGACAGATGATCCTGAATTGATTCAACGTTTAAAAACAGAGTATCCAGCTGCATTTATGCCAGGAAGTGAGCATATCACTCTGCGTAATAAAATACTCAATTTTAAGGGTGGGAATTTCCTTTTTACAGTTCCAAAAGGAAATTATAGATGTTTACCTGCACCGTATGAGAGAGCATGTATGGTGGCTGATTATTTTAAGTCAAAAGGGATCAAAGCAAAAGTTATCCTATTGGATGAAAATAATGATATTACGATAAAAGAGCATGGTTTTCATACAGCTATGGATGAGCTTTATGGTGAGTATTTGGAGTATCATCCAAATGCACAGATTGAAGAGATAGATCTTGATACGAAAACTGTTGTAACAGAGTTTGATGAGTTTACCTTTGATGATGCATCATTCTATCCAAGAGTAAGGGGAGCAAAACTCCTTGAAAAACTAGGGTTTGCAAAAGATACTATTTACAATAAAAAAGAAGCCAATATTGATCCATTAACATACGAAGTGATTGGAGAAGAAAATATCTTTGTTAGTGGTGATGCAAGACCAATGGGATTTTCTAAATCGGGAAATACCTCTAATACAGAAGCAAAATTTGTTGCAAGACTTATTGCTAGGAAGATTAACGATAAACCTAAGATCCCTTGGGAAACACCTGTGACACTGTGTATCTCACTGGTTTCTATTGAGCCTGAGAGGGGGATCTTTATCCACTCTGAGTATGCATATAACAAAAAAAGGGGACAGTTTGAGTTTGCTACTCCTGTCACAGATGAGATTTGGCAAGGTAAACACGGTCAAGAGAATGCTCAAACAGCATACGCTTGGGCAAAAGGGATGTATGTAGATATGTTTGGAGAGTCTTAAAAATAAGGTTGTAAAAACTCTATCACTTTTTTGTATATCTCTAAGTTGTCTTTTGGAGCTGCTTTTTGTATATTTTTCAGATATACAAGAAGGTATTTGCTCTCGTTTTCTCCATAGAACTTCGCTTGTGGATCAGCTAACAAGTTGTCAATGAGTTTTTCATTGATGTTAGTGTTGATCAGAAGAAAACTTAACAGTGTGTATTTTTCAGCAAGTCCACCCCAATAATACAGACCATAGTTCCCCTCAGGCTTTTTGTTTATATAAACTTGGTATTTGTCAGCTCCATGCTTGAGCAATGTGTTGTAAGCATCATATGAAGCAAATCTGGCTGCAATGGCAAGTGCATCCAATGGAAGGGGTGTTTTTGTTTTTTGATCTATCTGTACACCATGAAGCAGAAGTGCACGAATCACTTCGATCTGGTTATACTTGGTAGCAAGATGGAGATAGTTGAAAGTTTTGTTTGATGCTTTTGATTTTGTGATGTATTCTGCATAGAGATAGGGCTCTTTTTTATTGAAGACAATACCATCAAACCATCTGTTTAGCGGGTAATCTTTCATCGCAATTATTTTAAGAGCCAGTTGTTTTTGCGACAAGCGAATCGCATAGCTTAAAGTAGTGTTTCCACTCACATCAGCCACATAAACATCTGCTCCCATATCGATAAGTTGCTGAGCAAAATTAAAAAGTTTTAAACGCAGTGCCATAAGTAGTGCGCTCTCACCTCGAGAGTTAATTAGATTTATATCTGCTCCATTTTCTATAAGTTCTTGTACTAAAGAGAGATTTTTATGCTCAATAGCTATCATCAAAGGTGTAAGATCCACTTTATATCTTGCAGATTCGGTTGTATAAAGATTGTGAATGAGAAAAGTATCTATGTTGTGTAAGTCTTGAAAATGTTGTGAGGCATAATTTAAGTCTCCACTTTCAAATGCAAATAAGATTTTCTCTTGAGGTGTTTTGAGGTTTTTTTTGATATATTGAGATATCTCTTGTATGTATTGTTTTTTAAAATGTATACCATCGATATAAAAACTTTTTTGGTAGAAAAGGGCAGCTTTATAAGGATCATTGAGTTGATGTTGATATGTTTTAGCTATTTGTATATATGCCGATACTTTTTGCTTGTTTGATGGTGATAGGGTGGTGATTTTTAAAAAATATTCTAATGCTTGAAGTATCTCTTGTTGCGTTTTTGAAGATTTTAACTTTAGACTACCCATAAACCACAGTGCATCGATAGAGTTTTGCTTAAGGGCTTTTTGAAGGTAAAAAATTCCTTTATGGTTATCTCTTTGTGTCCCTTTTGCTTGAAAATAGGCAAGTGCAACATTGTATTGGGCAGTTGCAGACCCATTTCTTGCTGCTTTGAGTTCTTTGTTAAAAGATTCGATATCTTCCATCAAGCCAGCATGGATCTCTAGGCAAAAAATCCCAATGAGAAAAAAATATCTTATTGGTAGTATTTTTTTACTCCTTCAATTTTTGAGCCCATATTGAGCAGAAGCATATCTGCAATAACAAGTGCAGCCATCGCTTCACACACAACAGTTCCACGGATCGCTACACAAGGATCGTGTCTCCCTTTGAGTGCAAAGTCAACTTCCTCTTTCTCTTTTGTGATGGTATGTTGTGTTTTAAAAATGGAAGGTGTAGGTTTAAAGTAAACATTGAGAGTGATATCTTCACCATTACTGATACCACCTAAAATACCCCCTGCATGGTTTGATTCAAAGCCATCTTTTCTTATTTGATCATTATTTTGTGATCCAAAGCTTTTTACACTTTTGATACCATCACCAATCTCCACAGCTTTTACAGCATTGAGACCCATCATAGCATCTGCTAAAACACCATCAAGTTTATAGTAAAGTGGCTGACCAAGTCCAGCAGGAGCACCTTTGATAACTATACGAGATACTCCACCAACAGAATCGTGTTCATTTTTAGCTGATAAGATAGCCTCTTTTTGAGCATCTTCTACATTTTTATCGAGTGCATAGATAACACTTTTTTTTGCTGCCTCATAGTCAAAACTCTCAGCTGCGATACCATTGACTTCACTAATCCCGCTCATCACTTCTATGTTAAGCTCTTTGAGCATAAGTTTTGCTATAGCTCCAGCTGCAACTCTTGCTGCAGTTTCACGTGCAGAACTTCTTCCACCACCTCTGTAGTCTCTTATGCCATACTTCTCAAAGTAGGTAAAGTCAGCATGACCTGGGCGAAACACATCTTTGATATTGGAATAATCACGTGACTTTTGGTTGGTGTTGTAGATGATCATCGCGATTGGTGTACCTGTAGATTTCCCCTCAAAAACACCGCTAAGTATCTCTACTGCATCAGCTTCTTTGCGAGCTGTTTCAAACTCACTTTTACCAGGCTTACGACGATCAAGTTCGCTTTGAATATACTTTTTATCTATTTGTAATCCTGCTGGAACACCATCTAGTATACATCCAAGAGCTTTTCCGTGAGACTCTCCAAAAGTGCTAAAACGCAATTTCATCCCAAAACTGTTCACTATCTTTCCTTTTTTAACATATCAACAGCAATTTTAGCTGCTTCTTGTTGTGCTATTTTTTTACTTTTTCCTATAGCACGAGCATACTCTTTATCTTCGATAAAAACACCAACTTCAAACTCTTTTTGATGGTCAGGACCACGTGATGCGAGAACTCTATACTCAGGTGTAATCCCAAAGCGTGCCTGTGTGAGTTCTTGAAGAGTTGTTTTGAAGTCTCTAAAGAGGGAATCGAGTGAGATCTCTTTGTGGTTTTGTTCTATGAGTTTGATTGCGATCTCTTGTACTTGTTGAAGACCAGCTTCAAGATATATCGCCCCCATTACCGCTTCAAAAGCATTGGAGAGTAGAGAGGACTTTTCTCGACCACCATTGTTTTCCTCTGCATTTGAAAGAAGGATATAGTCTCCAAGATGTAAAGCCCGTGCAAGTTTATCAAAACCTGTTTCGTTTACTAAAGAGGCACGAATTTTGGAGAGTTTTCCCTCATCAGAATTTTGAAATTTTTTAAAGAGATACTCACCTACAACCAAATCAAGGACAGCATCACCTAAAAATTCAAGGCGTTCGTTGTCATAAGGTTGTTTATAACTTTTGTGTGTAAGTGCTTCAATTATTAGTTTTTTATCTTTAAAAACATAGTTAAGTTGCTTTTCAAGTGTTTCTATATTTTTATGCATTATGCCCTCATTGAGTATTTATTAGTTTCTTTTTCATTGCTTCTGCTGCATCTCGCGCGAGTTTATCGCATCTTTCATTCTCTTCATGTCCATCATGTCCACGCACCCAGATAGCTGTGATCTTATGCCTTTTTGAGATATCAAGATACTCTTTCCATAAATCTGGATTTTTTACTTTTTTAAACTCTTTTTTCACCCAGTTGTTAAGCCATTCATTGATCCCCTTAACAACATAAGAGCTATCAGAAACTATCTTTACTTCGCATGGCTCTTTCAATGCTTTTAGTCCTTCTATTACACCTAAAAGCTCCATACGGTTATTTGTAGTATGTGCATAAGCACCACTGAGCTCTTTTTCTTTGTCTCCATAACGGAGGATTACTCCATATCCACCAGGACCTGGATTTCCCAAAGCACTTCCATCACTGAAAAGAGTTATTTTCTTCACTAAAATCCTTGTGGTAATCTTTTACGATACTCCATTCAACCTTCGATGTTCCAATGGCATGACAAAAACTACATCTATGAAATGCAAAAGGAGCAACATGTTTGCAACACTCACAACTATACTCAAAATGGAGTGTTGCATTGAGTTTTGTTTGTTGCAGATTTATGAGTATATCTAGCTCAAAATTTGAACTTGTCTGCGCAAGTGTAACATCCCCTCTGGCACTATAGAGTTCTCGTAAAAAACTGTTCTTTGAAATTATATCCAAATCTAGGTTTTTTGCCTCAAGTCCCCACAGTATATCTGCTAAAAGATCACTTTTAGAACTGTCAAAGTGTTGCCATGCAAGTTTTGGATCTACTTTAAAAAGAAACTCAAATGTCATGTATGTGAGCTGATATGTTTTGTTGTAGATATCAAGTAGCTTGAGAGCTTTTTCATCATTTGTAAGGTTGGCATTACTAAGGAGCATAAGTGAATGAAGATAAGCTTCTTCTTGTTTTGTATCGACACCTAGTGTGTCTAGAGGTTCTAGTACCTCCAAAGCAGCTTTATAGTCTCTCATCTGTTCATAAACAAGTAAAAGATACTCAAGGGCCTGTGGTGTTCTTGGAGATTTTTTTAAGATCTCTAAAAATATTTGTCTAGCACGCTCTAAAAAACCTGCTTTAAAGTATGTTTTGCCTAAAAGAAAGAGAGTCTCTTTTTTGTTGTGAAGTAGTGTAGATTTAAGAAGTTCATTATATATCTCTATTGCTTTTTCATAATTTCCATTTTGTGTGTATGAATGTGCAAGCAATAGCCATGACTTTTCTGAGAGTTCTCCACTGCTTATGAGTACTTGTAGTTCGTTTTTGGAGGGCAATGTGCGAAATTGACGTAAAAATTTATCAAGATTTTTTGAGTCCTCTTTGCTTTTGTATCGCCCCCACCAGTATGAAGAAAAAGTGATAACAAAAACTAGAGCAAAAAAGATAATAACAGAAAAAAGAGGATCACGAAACTCAATGAAAAATGTACCCATCTAACTATACACCACTATGCCATAATCATTTTTGAGATTGTAAAATGTTGCATCTGCACTTAGTTCCAAATCTTTGATCTTTCCAAGTTGGATAATCGAATTTTTGGAAACTTGAATACCATTTTCTCTAAAAAACTTTTTAATATTTACAAACTTGATATCTTCGACAAATTTGTACTCAAACTCTTTGTAAAGTTTCATCTTTTCGTATGAAAAGATATGTTCATTGACATGGAGTTGGTCAGAAGCATACTTAATAGGCAGATAACCTGAGAGATCTGTAAGTATCTCTTCAATATGCTTGTGTTTTGGTGGAAGTGTGTTTTTTTGAATAAAAAGGTACTTGTTATTAAGTTTTAGAGTCTGTGTTTGTTTCCAGTATTTGTATGCAGGGTTGGAGACACCAAGCTTAGAGTACACTTCACGCCAGAGCCAAAAAGAGTTGAGTGTATTTGGTAGATGTGACATGCTCTTGTGACTCCTTTATTTCATTAATGATTACTATATCACAGTAAAGATTAAGATTTTGTGAAATGAAAATTTAGCTACAAGCTAAGTTCAAATCACAAATGCAATTTTCTTGGTTGAATGGGCACTGAAAGTTTGGTATATTGGTATATCTGAATAATATTGTCGAATTAGATTGTTGAATGGATAGTATAAATGCAAGTTGTTAATTAGGAAGTTTTGTAACGATAAATGGTGGACCCTCTGGGATTCGAACCCAGGGAGGTATGACCCTCGCCGGTTTTCAAGACCGGTGCTTTCGACCAACTCAGCCAAAGATCCACACTTGTAAACAATTACGATAAAACTGGAGGTGCCACCCAGATTTGAACTGGGGATAGCAGCTTTGCAGGCTGCGGCCTTACCACTTGGCGATGGCACCAGTTTCAATAATAATTAATATGGTGCCCGGGGCCGGACTTGAACCGGCACAGTATTACTACCGGGGGATTTTAAGTCCCCTGCGTCTACCAATTCCGCCACCCGGGCATTTGGGTAATTACTCTGTTTTATCAATAATAATTTAATGGAGCGGGAAACGAGGTTCGAACTCGCGACCCCAACCTTGGCAAGGTTGTGCTCTACCACTGAGCTATTCCCGCAAAACTCTTACAACATCTGTGTAAGTGAGGTGGAATTATAGCTGATTGTTTTTGATTTGTAAAGAGTTTTTGAACAAAATTGTAAAAAAAGTGGTATAATCGCAAAATAATTCAATCAAGAAACCACTATAATAGGAAATTTTATGAGAAGTGATATTATAAAGAAGGGGTTTGATAAAGCTCCGCACCGTTCACTACTTCGTGCAACGGGATTAAAAGATGAAGATTTTGACAAGCCGTTTATTGGTATAGCAAACAGTTATATTGACATTATTCCAGGTCACTTCTTTTTACATGAATATGGTGAGATAGTAAAAGAAGCTATCCGTGAAGCTGGTGGTGTGCCATTTGTTTTCAACACTATAGGCGTTGATGATGGTATAGCAATGGGACATGATGGTATGCTTTATTCGCTCCCATCTCGTGAGATTATTGCTGATTCTATGGAAACTGTGATGAATGCACACAAACTCGATGCTATGATCTGTATCCCTAACTGTGATAAGATTGTACCGGGTATGATTATGGGTGCACTTCGTGTAAATGTTCCAACTGTATTTGTCTCAGGTGGACCGATGCCAGCAGGACACAAAAAAGATGGAACACCGATCGATCTTGCTACTGCGTTTGAAGCAGTTGGTCAGTTTAACGATGGCAATATGAGTGAAGAGGAGCTTTAT